>JAAVYC010000136.1 GCA_022790905.1 Lachnospiraceae bacterium
CATATGCCTGTACAAAATATTCCAATGCCTGCTCATAATATTCTTCTTCAAATAATTCCAGTCCTAAATTATAATATGCTTCCCATAAATTCATTTTTGTCTATACCTTCCATTCTATTTTTTGCAGATATTCTTTAATCTGACCCTGCATACATTCTAAGATATCTTTTTCCTCTTTGTACGTTATGGCCCACTCAATTGTCTTTTCCAATACTTTTCTAATATTCCAAGCTGGTTTCCAGCCAAATGTCTGTTTTAACCGCGAGCAGTCCAGCTTTAAAAAATTCGCCTCATGTGGTGCTCTTTCTTCACATTTATCTGCCCACTCTATCTTCTCTCCGCTAATATCTTTCCAGATCTCACAAAACATTGTCACAATTTCTCCCGTTGTCACACAGTCTCTTTCGTCCGGTCCCACGTTATAATTTCCTGCATAAGCCAACTCTTCATATTGTCTTTCTGCAACCATTAGATATGCCATAACCGCTTCTAAAACATGTTGATACGGACGAATAGAATAGGGATTTCGAACCTTAATCTTTTTCTTTTGATAAGCCGCTCGTATGCAATCTGGAATAATTCGATCCGCGGCAAAGTCTCCCCCGCCAAGCACGTTTCCTGCTCTCATTGTTGAAGTTGCTATCGAGCGTTCCCAAAAAAACGAACATTTATAACTTTCCGTGACCAATTCCGAACATGATTTTGAGTTTGAATAGGGATCATAGCCGTTTAACTCTTCATTCTCTCTGTATCCCCATTCCCATTCCCGATTTTTATATACTTTATCTGTTGTTACATTAACAACAGAACGGACCGACGGAGTCTGACGAATACATTCCAAAATATTTACGGTTCCCATAACATTTACATCATATGTATATACCGGATCTAAGTACGATTCGCGTACCAGAGGCTGCGCTGCCATATGAATGACAATCTCGGGCTGTACCTCCGTAAATATTTTCTTCATATGCTCTAGATCTCTCACATCACCGATCACTGATCGCATTTCATTAGATAGATGACCAATAGTAAAAAGGGCCGGATTCGTCGGAGCTTCCAGAGAATATCCGGTTACTTCTGCCCCTGCCATCTTGAGAATCTGACACATCCACGAGCCCTTAAATCCCGTATGTCCTGTGACAAATACTTTTTTCCCTTTATAAAAAGATAGATCCCTCATTTATTTATTTCTCTCCCTCTATGTTTCAAGATTCACGGCCTCTGTAATAATTTTCGCCATATCATCAATCATTTCATCTGTCATTCCCGGATAAGTTCCAACCCAAAATGTATCTCTCATGATTCTATCTGTACACTCCAGGCTACCTACTATACGATACCCCTCTCCCGTTTTGCGCATTTGATCAAAACATGGATGTTTGACCAGATTTCCCGCAAACAGCATGCGTGTCTGCACCCCATGATTTTCTATATATTGAACCGTTCTATTGCGGTCAACCTCCTCTTTGCAAGTGAGCAAAAAACCAAACCAGCTTGGCTTAGAGTTTGGACATGGCACTGGCAAAATCAATTTGTCCTCCAACTTCTTTAACTGTCCCCATAACCTGTCAAAATTATGTCTTCTGCGTTTTATAAAATCCGGAAATTTTTCTAGCTGTGCGCATCCAATCGCCGCCTGCATATCTGTAGCCTTTAAATTATAGCCAAAATGCGAATACACATATTTGTGATCATATCCTAAAGGGAGTTCCCCATATTGTTTGTCAAATCTGTGCCCACACATGTTATCCTGCCCCGAAGCACAGGAACAATCGCGTCCCCAATCCCGAAAAGATCTGATACATTTATTCAGCAACGGATTATCTGTATATACTGCTCCCCCCTCGCCCATTGTCATATGATGTGGCGGATAAAAACTCGATGTTCCGATATCTCCTATCGTTCCCGTTAATTTTTCTTCACCGTCTATCATATATTTTGTTCCCAATGCATCACAATTATCTTCGATCAACCACAATTGATATTTCTCACAAAATTTTTTCACAGCAGCCACATCAAATGGATTTCCCAATGTATGTGCAAGCATCACAACCTTTGTCTTTTCTGACAACGCTTCCTCTAATTTCATTACATCTACATTATATTGCGGTATTGTCACATCAATAAATACCGGCACTACACCATATTGAATTGCCGGTGTAACAGTTGTTGGAAATCCTGCCGCCACAGTAATCATTTCATCTCCTGGTTTTACTTGTCTTTCTCCTAGTAATGGTGATGTCAATGCCATAAATGCAAGCAAATTAGCGGACGAACCCGAATTTACCAAAGAACAATATTTAATTCCCAAAAAGTCTGCAAATTTCTTTTCAAACTCTAATGTATATCTTCCTGACGTCAACCAGAATTCTAAAGCGCTATCTACTAGATTGCACATTTCTTTACTGTCATAAATCCTAGAAGCATATGGAATTCTGTCTCCCTCTTCATATTCTTTTCTTTTATGAAAAGTATCGCAATACTCTTTCACCATGTCTAAAATTTCGGCTTTTACTTGCGCTTCCGTCTTATTTTCAAACATATTTCCTCTCCACTTATAAATGTGTTTATTTCTTCCAAACTTTCCATGGCGCATGATTTTCCGCCCACAAACTTTCAAGTTTTTCTCTGTCTCTTAAAGTATCCATACATTGCCAGAATCCATGATGCTTATAACACATGAGTTGTCCCTTTTTTGCCAACTGCTCCATCGGTTCTCTCTCAAAAATGGTAGAATCCTCTTGTATATAATCCAAAACTTCTTGATTGCATACCATAAATCCACCGTTTACCCAACCATTATCCTCTTTACTTTTTTCACGAAATGTTTTAATCTCATTGCCCGAATTATCCGCAAAATCCATGACTCCAAACCTTCCGTCGGGCTGCACACCCGTAATCGTCATAGCTTTTCCGTGTGTTTGATGAAATTCCACTAATTTCTGAACATTAACATCGGCAACACCATCTCCGTAGGTTACCATAAAAGGTTGTCCCTCCAAATGTCTCTCTACCGCTTTTATTCTGCCTCCTGTCATTGTATCCAGTCCGGTATCTATTACGGTAACTTTCCACGGCTCTGCGGTATTATTATGCACAATCATATCATGTTTTCCGTTCGTAAAATCATACGTGATATCACTCTTATGTAAAAAATAATTTGCAAAATATTCCTTGATAATATATTGTTTATATCCCGCACAAATGATAAAATCATTGAAACCATAATGAGAATATAATTTCATAATATGCCATAAAATCGGCATATTTCCAATCTCAATCATTGGTTTTGGTTTTAAATGACTCTCTTCCGAAATTCTTGTTCCATATCCCCCAGCTAAAATTACTGTTTTCATTTTTTCCTCCCAATTATATATTTGAAGGAAACGAATATTCTTCCACATAATTTAAGAGTTATATATTTGCTGCTATTTGTAGAAAAAAATAAGACACAAGTCTTTTGTTCTAAGCAGAACTCCATTCACTTGTATCTCACCATAAATCATTCATTCCTCCCTGAATCAAATATAACTTCCTGTCTTACTACCTATATCGGATATTCCTATAAATTTCATTAATAAATCGGATGTCTATTCATAAAATCTCTTTTCCACATTTTAGTGATTTTCTTCTTCTCCATATTCATCCCCCATATATTCCCGGCTATTGACACGTTTCGCCTCACGCTGCACCTCCACTAATGTTGACAACTGCTCTTTTACTTCTCTTGGTTTTTTCACACTCAATATATCAAAATCTCCCTGCGATTTGTCGGCAGAACAGCAGTGAATCGTTCCAACGCCAAAAATCCTCTGACCCAAAGTCATACTAAGAGAGATGTCCATAATTCGATAGAGCCGAACTTCATCCTCCCGTTTATTTAAAAATCCTTCTTCAATAAACAATCTCTCCTCTGTTAAAGCATATTTCGTAAACGACAATGGCAAACCGAATATTGTCCGTTTCCTGTCACTCCATAAGTAATCCATCACTTTTCCTCCTATACTCTATCATACTTCACATGTTTTAATTTTTATATATTATTATCTCGTAATTATATATTACTTTAGCACAAAACAAAAACTATTGGAAGTCGATTTTCCAGTATAAAATAGTCTGATTTAAAGATTCCAAATATTTGAAATCCCTTTTGCAAAATCAGTAGACTTTCTCCTTATTCTGTGGTAAGGTTGAAAAAACAAACAAAGGAGTGATTTTTATAGCAACCGAAAAATAAATTTTACTAACCCTTGTAGAAAAAATGGACTACATACAAACTGACATACATGATTTGAAATCCGATGTGAAAGAACTAAAATCTGATGTTTCTGATCTGAAGTCTGAAGTACAAATATTCAAGTCTGATGTTTCCGACTTGAAATCTGAAGTACAAACATTAAAATCAGACGTTTTTGGCTTAAAATCCGATGTACAAATGCTAAAATCGGATGTTTCCGATTTGCAAAGCAATGTCCATATCATTAATTTGAATCTGGAAAATAATATCGATAAACGTTTACAGACCATAGAAAAGTGTTATACTTCTACTTATCGCAGATACTCTGACGGCATCGAAGATTTAGATACTATGAAGGATGATATCTATGCTTTAAAAACCATCGTCCGGCATCACGAAGAAAATTTCAAAAAACTTTCTTGTTAACTCATTTGCTACTTGAGTCTATTTGTTGTACAATCATACATAATTTCAAGTTCTGATATTTCATTATATATTCTTTTTATCCCCGTAAATATAAAAAGGAAGCTCTTCTTTACTTCCCACGAAAAACTTCCTTTCCCATTCCCTATTTTTTCTTATCCATAAATTGAGGATCTACATTGCGAAGTTGCTGCATGTTCTGATAATAATGCATCGCTACTTTATTTCCGGCTTTAACTTGACGTACCTTTTTCTTTGCCTTTGCGAATTGCATCCCCGCAAGTTCCTTATTTCGCTGTTCCTGCGCTTGAATTTTCATGCTGCGCTCTGTAATATCCGAGATCAACTTCTTCATCTGTCTGATCTCTTCTATATGTGCTGCACGGTTCTCATCCAATTCCGCTTTGACTCTGGAGTAAATTTCTTCAAATCCATCGTCCAAAAATACAATTTTATCAATATATTCGCTTTTTTCTCTTACATTGGCATCAAAAGCTTCCATATCCGCTTCTTCTACGGATAAAATATGATATTGCTCTTTGTTTTTTTCTATAATGCAATCCAAAGCCTCCACTTTTTGGTGAAGGCTTTGGATCAACACTTGAATATAACTCTGCATAAAATCTCCTAATTTGCTTTCGCAACTTTATTTAGACGCATGACTTCTTTCCATGTATCTCTCATAGTGCGAAGATGTGTGAGAACTTCTTCCAGAATCTCCCTATCCTTTTTTATATTTGCTTCCTGTAACCGCTGCTGCAAATAAGTATAGACATTATCAAAATCCTTTGCAACCTCATATTTCATATCTAACGTTGCCTGGAATTCCGTAATAATCCTCTCCACTTTCATAATATTGTTATGGGTCTTTTCAATACTCTTTTCTTCCATTCCCATAATCGCAATATTACAGAACTTAATCGCTCCTTCATACAGCATCAACGTTAATTCTGCCGGAGATGCTGTCTGAATCTTACTATTATTATATGCCTGATATGCGTTATTCGGTGCCATATGACAATCTCCCTATCATGAACCACCCAGCAATCCTGCTAACTGAGACTGCTGAGAATTTAATTTCGACAATGCAGTTTCCATTGCAGCGAATTTATTATAGTAGTACTCTTCCATTTCTTTTAATTTATCTTCCCACTTCTTAATCTCATCTTTATAGTCGTCATACTCAGCCTGCATCTGTTTATCATTGTATACTTTATATGCGCTACTCAAAGTAGTGGATCTCATTTTTTTATCCAATTCCCCATAAAGATCACTGGCAAGTTCATTGAAAAACTGTGCCACGGTATCTGGGTCAGAAGCTATCGCTGATCTCAATTTATCTGGATTTGCTTTACTGGAATCATCATCTGCATTTCCGTCAATGTGATAAACTCCTTTTTCATTTTCTTCTGCCACAAAATATCCTGAAGTGTTAATTCCAAAAGAAGCCAAACTATAAGACTTTCCATTAATCGTATAAGATTTAGACATAGCAATCTTCATGATGGATGAAATGGAACCAAGCGTAGAATCTCTCCTAAGCAGGGAATCTTTGATCTTTTGTTCCCATTTCTCAATCTCTTTCTCGCCCATGGACTCTTTTTCTTCATCAGTCAAAGGCTCATAACCTTTTGCCTGATCCGCATTATAGGCTTTGTCCATCGCAGAAATCACTTCATTATATCCATTGATAAAGGACTTAATTCTATTATAAACTGCATCTACATCCGTCTCTGTCACAAGTGTCATTGCAGAATTCGTAACATCTTTTGCCGTAATGGTCAAACCATTGATCGTGAATGTATTGCTGCTTCCCTCAAATGTTGCCCCATTTAACTCAATAATTGCATTGGAAGCATCTTGTTTTACTGCATATTGTTTTTCTAACTCTTTATAGGCCTCAGAATCTTTTGAAATTCCCTGCTTCTCTGCCATATAATCTGCATCTAACAATCCCAACTTTCCAAGCGCATCCTCTTGACCCTCTGTCGAAATTTTAAAATTGAAATCAAAATCTTCTCCCGTCTCTGTAGAGTTGATAAAAAATCTCTGCTGTGCGGCATCAAAACTAGCAGATACGCCCTGCTCATTCAAAGCCTTTGTAAAATCCTGGATTGTCATATCTCCATTGATTTCAATTGTCTTGTCTTCTCCGCCAACTTGAAGCGTCAATTTCGTCTTACTGATTCCCAATTCTGAAAGCTTCGTCTTATTGTCATAGCCCTCTTCATTTTTACTCTCCAATTTGGAACCAGTCATATATCCCGCTTTTGCAACCTGATTGATTTTCAAAATCTGTGTTCCATTGACTACGGAAGCTCCAGCTGTAACAGTTGCCTTTGAAGCATCGGACAAAGTTGTCTTTTTCATTCCATCAAAATTGGACATGAATTTAAAATCCGTCAAAGCTCCACTATAAAAACCATAAATCTTTGTATTCATTTCTTTCCAAGACTCCTGTTTCCAGGATAACTTGGTCTGTTTTTTTACTATATCATCTTTTTTCTTACTGTACGCCGACACTAATTCCTGCACGATAGAATCCGTATCAAGTCCCGATACCAATCCACTAATACGAACTGCCATATTATCTCCTCCTATCTTTTCTCATCTATTAGAATACCTGCCAATTCCCATACCTTTGCGATCATATCCAATGTCTCTTCTGGCGGAAATTCTTTAATTATTTCTTTCGTCTCCTTATCCACGATTTTGATCATGACACGATTTGTCCCTTCGTGAAATCCAAAGACCGCTTCTGAATTTATAACTTTTTTATTTATTTGCTCAATTGCCTTCTTGATTTTATCTGTATTAGAGTGTCCCCGCTGTTCTTGATTACTTCCCTGTTGTTCTCTAGACTCTCTCGCATTTACATTCGCGTCGTTTTCTGTAAACGCCGCTGAAATTACCGGACTCTCCGTAACTTGAATCTTTGGTTTGGATACTTCTTTTACTTCCGACTTAGAAGCGGGCTGGTAAGAAGCTCCCGTACTCCTCATTGCCTCTATTGCCATATTTGTCACCTCCGTGTGAACACATGTCTATTGTTATCTAATTTGTATATCGGTACTTTTCTCCAACTTAATAAGGTTTTAAAACAATTTTTTTAAGGCATCAGCGCTCTCAGGGCCAAATGCCGCCTTATTTTCTTCCTGAATCTGGAGGTAAACCTCTTTTCGGTAAATTGAGACGTCTTTAGGAGCAGAGATCCCCAGCTTAATCTGGTCACCGCGGATTTCCAATATCGTCACTTCCACGTTGTTGTTTATCATTAGGGATTCTCCTTTTTTTCTAGTAAGCGCCAACATCTCTATTCACCTGCCTTTTTTTGATCTACTTTAATAATGTCATAAATCGGATATTTTATTTCTTCTCCGTCTACAATCACCTGCGTTGCTTTTCTCTCATCCGCATTGATGACAATTGGAGCCTTAAGATTAATAGACATTTTCTCAATATCCTCCGGCACCGTAATCGTCACAAGTACCAATGTGTTATCCGGTTCCAAATTACCGAGTGATTTCAGTAATTCGTCTTCCACGGTTGGATTGTAATCCGGTTTGACGGCAAGCGGATTGATCACTGGCAACGCAAACACTGGTTCATCCATAGACTGCAGCCAGCTGATCTCCGATTTTGCCTCTTTATCCTCATCGAATATCAGGGAAAATTTTTTCAAATCCGGAAAACCAATAATTCCATCTTCGAAAGTAATAATTTTTTCATCCTCTATATCAATTTCCCCAAACATCCTTGTTTCTACTTTCATGTTTTACCTCCATTAGATATAATCGAGCAACGTCTGCTTAATCGCTTTTGAAGCTGCCTGCATAGAAGACTGATATGCCGTATAAGCTGCAGTATATTCGATAATAACATCCGATAGCTCTTTATCCTCATTGGTGGATTTTAATTTCTCAAACGTCATTTGCTGATTGGACATCCTAGACTTTGTGAGCGCCAAAGAACTTCCCTTATTTCCAACTTCTGTCCGGGCAAGAGTGACATCTGTCAAATATCCTTGATATTTTGAAATCCCCTCTGAGTAAAGATTCTTCATATTGCGATCCGCATAATCGGCCTCTTTTTGCGCTGTGTCCTTCCATTTTTGCAAAAGCGCCTGCGATTCCTCGCTCGCATATTTTTCCTCTTTCATCATGGCATCGATCTTATCCACTTTTTCATGCGCTCGGATCGCCATCTGAACAGCATCGGTCAACTCATCGACATCTCTTTGCATACCGGAATCGAAGACATCCGATGCCTGTGTATTAACCGCAAGTGTCTGGTTAAATGCCACCATATAATTGATTTCCTGATTTTCTTTCACATATTTAATGTGATTATCAGGGTTAAGATCCGTTGTGTCCGTACAATCAAAATAGTGCTCCGGCCGAAGTTCTCCTTTCGAAAATCCGGTTTTATTGTAGCTGACAACCATCTCTGGTTTTTCAGAACTCATATGAGCTGCCACATTTTTACCAAACAAGATTTCTCCGCTCTCCGGTACATAGACGACTTCATTGTCACCCACCTCAAAATTATAAGCATTTTCCCAGTCTGTATAATGTCTCTCGACAAAGGTAACATTTGCTGTTTGCGCATTTCCAGTCGCCTCATCGATATAATTGATCTGCATTCCATCAATGTCCTGCAAATTTCCACCGGCGTCCTTATACTGCAACTGTGTAATATCTCCTAAAGAATCATATTCGAGACGGAGTCTGTGATACGTATGTTCCTCCATGTTGGTGGAAGGTAACGTACCCGCTGTCAAATCATCTGTAGTTGGTACTTCAGAATAACCTGTATAATAATTCTTTTGTGTAATGTCATTGTAGCTAAATTTCTGCGTGATATTGTAAGATATATTCGGCGTATCCTCCTGGAATGTCAGCGTTTTATTCGTCTTATAACCAGTGAAAACTGTTCTCCCTGCATAATCGGCATTTCCCTCCGAATAAATCTGATCCCGCATATTCTGAAGACTGACTAAAATCGTATCTCTATCCTTTTGATTTAATGTATCAGTGGCTCCATTGACACATTGTCTGTAAATATCTGTGATAATCTCCTGCATATTTTTCAATGCTGTTTCCGTTGCCGCTAACCAGGACTCAGCATCTGGTATATTTTTTTCATAATATTGATCAATTTCGCTTAGGCTGCTACGAAGACGCAGTGCACGAATCGCAATAACCGGATCGTCGGAAGGTCTATTGATCTTCTTCTGCGTGGACATCTGTGTATTCAACTCATCCACTTTTGTCTTATTAGTATTCATATTACTTGCTGTATTGTTCATAATCATGCTGTTCGTAATACGCATGGGACCCCTCCTTATACTGCCGTGTTCAAAATTAACTGGTCATACATCTCTGCCATTGTAGAAATCATTTTGGAGGCTAGGTTATAGGCATTCTGGAATTTTACAAGATCTAGCGCCTCCTCATCCTCATCGACTCCTGAAATGGACAATCTCTGATTTGTAATCGTCAGAGAAATATTATGGTGATTGTCATAAAATAGTTTTGCCTCCTGCGCATCCACTGTGACATCTGCTAGCATACACTGTAAAAATCCGCTGGAACCACTTCCACGATATAACTTCACATCTTCCTTTAACGGCAATAATAGATCTATCAGTTCCGCCTTATCCACGCCTTGCACTACCTGTGTAGTCGTGGCAAAAATAGAAGCATCTTTTACACTGGCATCCGACACTTCAAAGTTCGCTGCTGTCATTTTATAATAACTGGACATAGAAGATGTAATTTTGTTATAAGTATCAGATTTTTGAAGCTCTCCCTGCTCTCCGCTCACTTTATCTCGGGCTACAAAGAATGCTCCCATCTTTTTCTGTACCTCACTTAACGTCTCTCCGTCCATCTCAATATCATTGAACTTTGCGGCAAACGCTCTCAAAAACTGATTCATCTGTGCAAAATAATATGGCACTCCCATACAATTAATACTCGTTCCCACAGAAGCCTCATAGCCACAGAGTGCCGCAGCTCCTGCCCCTGGTTCTTCTTTTAACTCAAACGTATAGGTTGCATTGCCATCTGCATCAAATTCTACCTCAAAGCTCGTATATTCAAATTTTTTGCTTTGAATCGTAATAACTCCTTCTTCCGGGATTGTCATCTCTTCTACCGTGCTCTGAGACGGATTTTTAATGACCAATTTTTTACCGGAAACGGCATCCAAGGTACCTTTGAAATTTTCTTCATTATTTCCATCACGGATATCTATTAATGCTTTCAGAGAACCCGCCATATATTCAGAGTTTACACTGAAATCATTGCCCGTATCGGACCATTTGATATCGTAAATTCCATCTATATCACTCTGGTTTATTTTATATTCTCTTGTCTGACACTCCAATGTACGATACTCTCTCGTATTTACGAGTGTCTGCCCGTTGATTTTCACAACATATTCTGTACAGCCAACATAATACTCATCATTTGTATTCAAGACCTGTGTCTCTTTAACTTCTGTTGGCACAATTCCAGAAAGTTCATCGATCAAAAGCGCTCTTTGATCACGCAGTTCATTAGCATATCCGCCTTGCATTTCAACAATATTAATCTGATTGTTTAACAGCGCTATTTTTTCAGCAATCGCATTGATATTGTTTACCGTACTCAAAACTTCCAGATTGGCATCTGTCTGGATACGCTCCAAGCCAATCGATACGCTGTTAAAATAATTTGCAAGATTCTGACAACTGCTGATAAATGTTTTTCTCCTGTCCATATCACCAGGCGCATCAGACAGATAATCGAGATTATTAAACATCGCATTTAAAATCGTGGTAAATCCTTTTGTGGAATTATCATCAATAAAATAATCTTCTATCTGCTGCATATAATATAATTTTTTTTCGTAAAGTCCCAGGCTGGCATTATTTTCCCAATATTTTACATCATAATAAGAATCTCGAATCTGCGTGATGGAAGTCGTGGTAACACCACTACCCGTTGTTCCATATCTCGCATAGACGCGAAGGGATTCCGACTGCACACGGTTTGCTACCTGTCTGCTGTAACCCTTTGTCTGAACATTTGCAATGTTATTTGCAGTCGTATTCACCGCCGCCTGAAAAGCATTCAATCCTGATCCTGCTATAGTTAGCCCAAAAAATGTAGATGGCATGTCATCCCTCCTCTTTAACCGCCAAGACGTGTGATAATGTGTTCAATCATTTCACTGATCACCGTCATAAAACGACTCGATGCGTTATAAGCATTTTGATATTTAATCATGTTCGTCAACTCTTCATCGGAGGATACTCCAATTACTTGCTGTCTATTTGTATCAATCGTCAACACACTTCCAGCCAGACTTTCTGCTGTCTTATTATAGACATTTCCGATTGTTGCCAAGCCATCTATCATTTTCTGATAATATAACTTAAAATTCACTGGCTCTGGATCTGTCGGATCGAGTCCAACCATATTTTTTTCCCATATTTCCACGAGCGCTGTTCCCAGCTCTCTGTCCACCTCTCCATTCTGTTTCAAATGAGGAATCAAAGTCTCGACCTTTTTTAAGGCCTCATTGATATCACAACTGGTCAAACTATACATCATAGAGGTATCGCTGGTGTCCTCCTCATTATAAACATAATAGGTATTTCCATCACTTCCCGTCACTTTCGTGTAACGCTCTGTACCACTCCTTGTGAACAGTTCCCTTGGAGGAAGCTCTTTATCACTTCCAACAGCACAATTCTCCGTATCTAATACACGCACACTATTTAGATCTATTGTATTTCCATTGGCATCCTGATAGGTAACGCCTGCCGGCCCCTGGATATTCGGACAAAACAGATCGTTGATAGATGTCATAATGGAGTGCATCATCTGGTCTAATTTTGCCTGCATATCCAGCATAACTGACATATTTGTACTATCCAGATATTCCTGCGCTCCCATGCCTTCGATGTCTGAGTAATCTGCCCAATGATCACCGCGGCACATAATTAATGCCTTCAATTCTCCGATATCGCTATTTAATGCCGAACTGATATCAATATTAAAATCATAGACATAATCATATTGTCCTTTATCTAAATCAGAGAGATATGGCCAATACGGTGTGATAAATCCCGTCTTCTGATCCACTTCTTTACCCATTTCATAGACATGGACTCCGTCAACAAAGTATTCATTTTCTACTTTTACCGTGACTACTCCCTGCGCATTTTCTTTATACGAAATTTTCGCGAGAGTTCCCAACTGATCGAGTGCTAAATCCCTTTCGTCTCTTAAATTCATTGCCGTCTCCTGACCACCGATTTCGATCTTCGCTATCTGTTGATTTAGCTCCTGTATCTTATGGCCAAGCTTATTGATCTGGTCAATATCATTGGAAATCTGCACGTTGATATTTGCCTGATAACTCTTTAATCCCGCATATACCGATTGTGCACGCGTCAAAAATAATCCTGCTTTTTGTACAATCAAATCCTGGTTTACAGAATCTGACGGATCTTTCGAATATTCCTGAAACGACTTCCAGAAATCTTCCATTGCAGACTGGAAAGTCTTTCCCTCCATCTCTTGATAATAAGTCTGCACTTCATCTACTGCCGTAAAACAGGTCTCATAAAATGCCTGTCTGCCGCACTCTGAGCGGTATGCCTTATCAATAAAAATATCTCTCGCATGAATCACATCACCGATATTCAATCCGTATCCTGCCTGCTGTTTACTGACTGCAGCATTGGCAAATGTAGTATATTCTTTATCTGAAAAATAAACTTGCTGACGCACATACCCTTCGGTATCCACATTAGCAAGATTATTCGCAGTTGTATTCAATGCATTTTGACTGTTACGCAGCCCTGACGCCCCTATATAGAGGGTACCCATTCCGTTTGCCATTTTCTATTTCCTCCTGCCTATTCCTTACTGTTTTGCATCAAATCCGCTACTGCCTAACAACTCTCCGGTATTGTACGCTTCCTTGTTGTAATTAGCAGTCTCAGGAGCCTGTCTCATACTTTTTAACAATGCCATATCAAACTCGACCATCTCCATCGCCTGTTGAATCAGAGCTTGATTCTGTTCATTGACTTCCTTCATTTCTGTCAGGGTATCTTTTAGGCGGGAACGGATCTTGGCTAATTCTTCCTGTTCTTTCGGCTGACTTTTTAAAATTTCCATCATCGCATCTACGGTGAGGTCATCTACCTTCCGATTCAGGACATTTGCAATATCGTCCATAATTGAAATTCGTTTGTTCTCAATATTTTTAATGTTACTGGTAATCTCTTGTTCCTCTCCAGTAATCTCTTCCAAAGCTCTAATATCCGCTTTAATAATGATTTCTTTTTTTCTTGTTGAGGTTTTTACCAACTCGCGGTAAGCGATTTCTTCTCTCTCTAAAACCTCTAAAAGTTCATTCATTAAACTAGCCAATTTCTGTCCTCACTCACATCATTACAGCATTATACTTTTCTAATAATTTACTCGCAAAACGATTTGTATCTACGTTGTAATTACCAGAATCGATACTTGCTTTTAACTGTGCCACCTTATCTTCCCTAACATCTGAAGCTCCTGCCACTGCCTGTTTTGCGATCTGATAATCACGTGCTGCCTGGGAAATCTGTACCTCATCGCGTACTGCTGTTATATTTCCAACACTGCCTGTTTTTGTATTCTTCCCTGTCTTATACAACTGTGCTACCTGATTATATGTCTCTATACGCATAAACGGCATCTCCTTTCTTTTTTGAAAATTGGGTGCAAAAACTTTGCTTTTCTGGTTTCTATATTGTTTATCGGATGGTTCATAAAATTCTTAATAGTATTTTATCTTTTTATCGCTATAATTATAATGTAACTGTAAACCATATTTTTAAAATCTTACGACTTAATTCAGGAAATTTCGCTTTGTCGAATCGTGTCAATTACTCCCCCTGCACTCTTCGTTTTTTTGCGGAATTTCGCCGTTTTACTTGTCGAATTATGTCGTCAGGTTTAGTATGTATTACATACAGTAAAAATGCTATTCTTTCCTAAAACAAAATAATGAGGTGAGAAAAATGAAAGACAAAATTCAGATTCTTTTAATCGAGGACAATCAAGAAAAACGGCTGGAATTTCGCACAGCACTCCAGCTACACGAGAACATGGTATTATGTGGAGAAACCGGTAGTGAGAAAGAGGCTCTTTCTCTGCTGAACAACCGGGTCATTAATGTTGTGATCTTAGATTTGGAATTAGAGGAAGGAAATGGAATCCGGTTTGCCGAGACAATGCGTGGACTATCCGTCCCGCAACCGTTCGTCGTTGTGACAACCAATAATTGTTCTTCTTCTGTTCTCCAATATCTGCGTTCCGAACTGAAAGTGGATTTTATATTCCAAAAGACAAATATCAGTTACACTGCAAAACGTGTTTTGGATATTATCTCAAAGGTATATAAATACCACCAAAATCCCACTCAGCCAGTACCAGACGAAAAGGAGTTATTAAAAAATCGGATTCGCTCTGAACTGCAAAATATGGGATTTTCTTTAAAGCACACAGGTACAGATTATTTAGTTGATATCTTTTTGTTTTTATCGGAGCATCCCGACGATTCCTTACAGGTATCAAAGATCATTTACCCTGCGATCGCCAAAAGCCGTCACACCGATCCCGCCAATGTTGAACGAGCAGTCCGCACGGCGATTGAGCGAACATGGGACACCGCAAATCTTATGACACTTTCCCAGTATTATCCCTATGATGTCAGAAATAAAAATGGGCGTCCCAGCAACGGAGAATTTATTGCAAAAATGCGTCTAAAATTTTTTGGGAAGTAACGTACTTTCTTTTGCGACTCGTGAGCTTCTGACGGACTCAATCCATCTACCATTTTCCTTATCCCACATGATACTGATTCCTTTTGAATAGGTTGCATTTTCCTCATATTCTGTCAAACAGAAGGTTGCTTGGTAACGCTCCAATGTTTCCAGAATATCGGATATGCCATTTCCTGTACCACCCTGTGTCATCCCTCTTTTCCCAAAGCTATCCAGAACAAAGAGTGGAAAAGGAGCACCGTTATCGTAGATTTCTATTTGTACCGTCTGATCGACACAGCCCATAATAAATAAAATGTTACCATCTTCTCTCCCGCTCCTCTCAATGGCGCGGAACGCATTTCTCATAAGATCACCTATAAGTCTTAGAAAATCTAATTCTTTGATCTGATGTTCTTTTAGCACTTCTGCCATGGGGATTCCTGCGAACATATCAAAGTGAATCCCCTTTTCTGCGGCCTCTTTTCCATACAGCTGAATCTGCTCATCCAAAATACAAATTCCCGTTGAAGGAAACTCCTTCTCCTGCATATCTGCGCGTTCATCTTCCCCCATCTGTTCTTTACAAAGCTGATGAATCTCCTCTAGGATATTCTGAAATTTTTCGGACTCCGTATCCTCTTTCATCTGACAAAGCACACTGTTTAATGCTGGCATAATCTCTCTTGATCTATGTAGCCTCTGAGACATCCGATGATTGTCTTCCCATAGAAGTTTCTTTTCACGCTCATTAAAGTACCAGTCAATGACCCATAAAACACCAAATAAAGCCCCTGTGATTAAAATTGTAAACGTGATATATAAAAATGCATAGTCTGCATTTTCATGATTTATGCGCATAATCAGTCCCGTTAACAATAAAACTACACCTGTTATGATAATAATAAATTTTGCTCTTTTCTTTTCCAATATCTTTGACAACTGGTATCTTTTTTCTAGAAAATATAATGCAATTAATAACACTCCTCTCAACATATAACCAACCAACAATAAATGTACATAATATGCCTCATCCTTGATCATATGGTCTAGCACAAAAATTATAAATGTTACCAGCAATGCTCCTACCTGATTAGCAATTTGCGCCGTTGTCACCATTGCAAAAATATCAGAAATACGCCGATGTTTTAACACCATTGTATAAATACAATATCCTGTAACATCCAACAAGATACCTGCAATATTCCAAAAACTTCCCATCTTTACTACGTAAAACCAAAACAGGAAATTAATCAGCAACCAGTTAACTTTTACAATGGCCGTTCTACGGTCCCATTTAATGCCGGACAATGCATCTATAATTGTCATACAGATCACACACTGTACAAGAATACCAATTGCATTTGATAAAATAAATTCTGCCAATAGTATATTCACTCTCCCTATGTAGATTAGAGTCATTATATCTATTGGCAGAACCATTTTCAATACGATTTTTTGTAATTTTGATTTCTGGTGGACTCAATCCATCTACCGTTTTTCCGATCCCATACGATACTGATTCCCTTTGAATAGGTCGCGTTTTCCTCGTATTCTGTCAGACAAAACGTCGCCTGATAGCAATCCAGTGTCTCTAGAATATCGGATATGCCGTTTCCCGTACCGCCCTGCGTCACTCCTCTCTTTCCAAAGTTATCCAAAACAAAGAGTGGAAAAGGAGCGCCGTTATCATAGATTTCTATCTGTACGATTTCGCCAACGCAACCCATAATCAGCAAAATGTTGCCATCTTTTCTTTCGCTCCTCTCAATGGCGCGAAAAGCATTTCTCATCAGATCACCAATCAGTCTTAGAAAATCCAATTCTTTGATCTGATGTTCTTTTAACACTTCTGCCATGGGGATTCCGGCAAACATATCAAAGTGAATCCCCTTCTCTGCGGCCTCTTTTCCGTACAGCTGTATCTGTTCATCCAGAATGCGAATTCCCGTAGAAGGAAATTCTTTCTCTAGCATATCTGCGCGTTGATCCTCCCCCATCTGCTCCTCACAAAGCTGATGAATCTCCTCTAAGATATCTTGAAACTCTTCCGACTCTGTATCTACTTTTAGCCGACCGAGCACACTGTTTAACGCGGGCATAATCTCTTTTGATCTATGTAATCTCTGGGACATCCGATGGTTGTCTTCCCACAACAATTTCCTCTCACGCTCATTAAAGTACCAGTCAATGACCCATAAAACACCGAAAAGAGCTCCTGTAATTAAAATTGTAAACGTAATATATGGAAATACATAATCTGCATTTTCATGATTTATACGCATAATTAATCCAGTCAACAACAAAACTATCCCAACTATTGTAATTATTAATTTTGCCCTTTTCTTCTCTAATATTTTAGATAATTGATACCTTTTTTCTACAACATATAAAACAATTAATAGTAGCCCTCGTAATACATAACCAACTAATAATAAATGTACATGATATGCTTCGTCTTTAATCACATGATCTAAGACAAAAATTATAAATGTTACTACTAACGCTCCCACTTGATTAATAATTTGTGCTGTTGTCACTATCGCAAAGATATCGGTAATATGCCGATGTCTTAACACCATTGCATAAATACAGTATCCCGTGACATCCAATAAAATACCTGCAATATTCCAAAAATTTCCCATTCTTTCCACGTAAAACCAAAATAGAAAATTAATCAATAGCCAGATAGATTTCACGACTATTGTCTTACGACCTCGTTTAATTCCCAATAGCGTATCTATAATTGTCATACAGATCACACACTGTACAAGAATACCAATCGCATTTGATAAAATAAATTCTGCCAATAGCATATTCACTCTCCTCATATGGATTAGAGTCATTATATCTATTGGCAGAATCATTTTCAATATGATTTTTTAGAATGAAGAATTCCCGTTTATAAATTCTTTACATTCAAGAACACTACACAAATCTAGTTGCTCACATTTGCTTAAAACCAAAACCGTACGAACCAATCCAAAAGACTCATGAAGCTCACCCCTTTACTAATTTTGGAAACAATTTATCATCCAAAATCAGCTTTATCTGTCGGTGAGTCTGAGCTACTTTGTCGACGTCGTCGATTGAGTTTTCTTTTTTCTACAACGTCCCTCTTTTTTTAACGTTGAAATGTGTCGAATCTTTGATAATGCGCAGGACTGAATCCTGTGACTTTTTTAAACATTTTCGAGAACTGTGTATAGTCGTCATAGCCGACCATAGACGCAATCTCTTTCATCTGATAGATTCCAACTTCCATATATTCCTTTGCTTTATTCATCCGATACTGTATCAAATAATCTGTAAATGTGATTCCGTACGCTTCCTTAAATAAAATGGACAGTCTTGAAACTGGAATATTTGTGACTGAGGACAAATCTTTCATACGGATACATTTCTGATAATTCTTCTTAATATATTCTTTCATAAATTGTGCATAATTTACTTCCCTGTCAGTCTTATTTAACACCCTCGATATGATGTTGTTCTCATTAAAATCTCCCTGACTTTTGAATGCCTTTACTGTTTGAATCAATGAACGTTCTATCGGCACTCTCTCCACAGAAGAACCGCCGAGATATCCCTGGCATTTTGTATTCTGATAAAATACTTGTGTGTCAACCGGCGTCTGTACTGGGCCACCGCACACCATCTTTATCACCTCAGGATTGATCTCGTCCACTCTGTCAAAAATCTCCTGCGCCGTATCCATGGCAATTTCCAAAGGCATCACCTTATTTGCGCCCTGGATTCCGCCGCCCGTAATCCCAAAATGTACACAGATCACATCCACACCGGCTTCTACCATTTTCACCGCCTGCTCGATATCGAATACATAAGCAATCGTAAATAGCCCGAGAAAATGAGCGATCCTAATTCCCTCTATTTCTCTCTCAAATCCCATTCCAGCCTCCTCTAATGCTTTCCGGAACTTGCCGCCAAAAAATCCAACGCTCGGATAATTAATGACGCCGCTAAAACCATCCCTTTGAATTTTTTGGAGATATTCATACAGATATATGCAGGGATCTTGCATAAATAGTCCAAAAATAATCGGAAATTTATCTATCATTGGAAACAGCTCCCGTTTTGCATAGTTATAGACCAATTCATTGCTATTGTCATATCCCAAAAATCCAGAAAATGCACTCTGTCCAAATTGGCGATACTTGCCGGCACTGAGCGCAAGCAGCATATCTGCACCCCCTTCTATTACACAGTTCGCTGACATTCCACTTCCCACTGCAACTCCCAAAATATGACCATTAATAGATATCACAGAACGAAGATGTTCCACTAACTTTTCTCTTCTCATCAAAGCCTTCCTTTCTTTTATTTCACAAATAAAACACTTCTTTTTTTAAAAATATCACAATCATTTACTTTTTCCTAATTATATCACATCTAAAAATAAATATATTACATTCTAAGGGACTTTTTTTAATGATATAATGCAATTACATTAAGATGATAGGACTTGTTAAAAGACAGGTTTCTGAAAAAAGAGAGGAGATTTTATTATGGTAGATTTATCAAAACTTGATCAACACAGCGTAGGTAAACTTTTTGACCTTTCCGTACTTCCTAAAAATTCAAACGAGGAAGATATCCGCAGCGGATGCCGTGTGGCAGTAAAATATAATTGTGCAGCTTTCTATAGCTCCAGTACATTCTGGGCACCAGTGATCAAAGAAGAATTAGCAGGCAGCGACGTATTACTTGCTTCCGCAGTAAACTTCCCATTTGGAAGCGGTTCACCGGCTGTCAAGGCATTCGAGACAGAAGAAGCTGTTAAAGTTGGTTCCCGTGCCGTTGATATGGTCATCAATGTTGGCGCATTACGCGACAAAAATTACAAAGTAATCAAAGAAGAACTTCATTTATTCAAAGAGATTTGTGGTGATGATATTCTCACAAAAGTAATCCTTGAGACTTGTTTCTTAAACGACGACGAGATCCGCGCTGCATGTGAAATGATCGCAGAAGAGAAGATTGATTATGCAAAGACAGCTAGTGGACAATTCGAAGGTCCTTCCATGGAAGATTTCTTAGTTATGAAAGATACTTTAAAAGGCACTCCTGTTAAATTAAAAGTAGCAGGCGTTAAATTCCCAAGACCTCAGAATGCATTTAACTTTATTATGGCAGGCGCTGACTTAATCGGTACAAGAGCTGCCGATCAGATTATTGATGCACTTCCTAAGTTAAGAGAAATCGGTCTTGTTCCTGCTTACAAACCAGAATAATCTTTTAATTTATATGTCG
>JAAVYC010000137.1 GCA_022790905.1 Lachnospiraceae bacterium
AAGATAATCCCATTCCGAAGAATGGGATTAGAGCTTTTTGGTGTTCTACCATACTGTAGAAACCATTATTCCTTGGTATAATATAATTGTAGTTATATTATATCCTGATTTCCATTTTCTGTAAACATATTTCTACATATTTTTCGGAGAAAATCGCTCTAATAACTCCATCAAATTAGCCGTTTTGTCATCCTGATATTCTGTATCCACATCCGGCTTATGTACCACTAATCTTTCATATAATTCTTCAACGCCTCCAAGTACATATTGTTCAAACATTTCGTTATATTTCTCAAACTCTTCTTTTGTCTCCACTCCCCGAAACGCGCGTTCAATCTGCTTCTCATGATTCTCTTCTTTTTCTGGTTCGAGCAAAATCATCATCTGCATAATAAAATCCAACTCTTCTTTTGCATGTGACATCTGTTCCCCAAAGATAGTCCTTGCCTCAAAAGGAGATCTGTCAGGCTTGGCTTTTCTTTCAATGCGAATGCCAATAACCGCTGCCAAAATATATAAATCCAGTAACCGTTTAAAATAAGTATGTTCATAATCGTTTACTGTCCACATTTCACTGACCATGCGGGCATGTTTCCCCTGAAATTTATATTCCCTGCGAAAAAATTCATATTCAGCCATGATCACAATTCATCTCCTCCCGTTTGATTGAAGCAAATGACTCTTCCGCCCTCTTTTCAATACGATAGGCACATCCGACATATTTATCCAGCTTTGTATATGCCCAATCTTTCTTTAGCATAAAAATAATCACCTGTTCTGACACCTCTGGAAGTATTTTTGCTATCAATTCAATATTTTCATCTCCCAATTTGGAAAAAGGACCGTCCAACACAATAGGCAACGTATCATTTTCTTCCGAATAACTTCCTGTTTGCTCTGCCTTTTTTCTCCTGCTAAAATCCATAATTGTCACAATAAAAGCAAAATTTCGTGCAATTTTTTCTCCCTCTGAGAGATTTTGTTCCTCCCGATAACCCTGTTTTGTCTGATAAAGCATCTGTATCTCATAATTGTTTGTTAACTCAATCTTCTTATCTTTCGCATTAAACATTCGGCTAAAATTATTTTGTATTTCCCGATTTAATTCTAAAAATATTTTCTTTTCCTGAGTGGAAAATTCTTTTTCCAGCTTTTGGTATAATTCTTCCGCCAATTCCAGACGTCCCCTCCAGCGCTTATTTTCCGCATCTTTTGCCTCTAAAGACTGCATTTCTTTTTCAATAGAAGCGTATCTCTTTCGATAAGACTCTATTCTGCCTTCATTCTCTCCTTTTTCTTTGGAAAAACGCTGGATCTCTCTTTGATAATACTGTTGCTTTTTTCTCTTTTCCGCAAAGTCAATATGTTCGTCCAATTTTCTTTGCAACACAGCATAGCGATTATAAGTATCATTATATTCCCGAATACTCTCATCTGCCCGTTCAGCGTTTTCTCTTATTTCTTCTCTGATTCCCCTGCTCTTTTGCTCCCATCTTTTCGCACTTCTCTCAAAATCCCCTAAAAGAGAACCGATATCTGCTGGATAGAGATATTTTCTCTGTTCCATCAGACAAAAATATCCATCCGTTCCCTCACGAATTGGATTTCCACAGATGCATGTCCCATTTTTGATAATATAATCAATTGTCGCCTGACGCATATAGGGAATATCCCTGCGCTCTACTTTTGCCTCTCTTAATATCTTTATAGAAGCTCTGATCAATGGTTCCGAAAACAACATAAATGCTTTTTCACTGAAAGCATTTACAAGCATTTTATAATTGGTAAGACTTCTATCTTTTTGTGAATGGCTAAGCGCTGCTAAATGTTTTTGTTTTGTCTGCAACTCTTCTGTACTTTTATTCTGTTCTAAAAAACGGTCCATCTCCTGCTGTCTTTGTTCATAATTTTTGATATTGATATCTAAGGTCTTATTATTTTCCTTTAAAGATTCTATGGTTCTCTCTATTTTTTTCTGTTCCGCTACAAGATTGTCATACACCGCTCCTGAACCACTGATTTTAGAACGAAATTTTTTGATAACAGAATTGGAACCCATTGATTTTAAATGCCACATTGCAGATTTATAAGCGGAAAGTCCTGTCAAAATATGTACAGATTCCTTAATATTCTCTTTCACACCACCGACACTGACGTCATTCCAACGCTCGCCATCAAAAAGAAAGTAATGAGACAGGTTCATCGGAAACAATTCATTGATCAAATTTTCAATCTCCTGTTCCTCCACTGTGACATAACTCTCCATAAAATCAATATCTGTCATTCTCATAGAAAGTTTTTTCTGAAATTCCCGAGCCTCCATCTTTGGAAATGCTCTTGTGTAAACAATCTCTCTTGTAATAATATAACGCTTTTCATTATTAACCGCGGCAATTTCTACTTTTACACTGGCATAACTGTTGGCATCCATCATCTCTAAAATATCATTATTCAAAAGCTGATAGTCTGACTTTCCTTTCGCTGTACTCGCCATAAGTTTTCCGTATAATCCCCAGCGAAATGCCTGTGCGATCGTCGTCTTTCCCACTGTGTTATCACCCAGCACAATTGTGACATTTTTTTTCTCATCGCAACAAAAATCAATACGGTTTTTCCCCTTATACCGCATAAAATTATACATTACAATACTTTCAAATTTCATAAAAACCCCCTTTCATCTATAATTGTCTTGCATATTCCACAATGACTTTTTGAATCTCCTCCGACATTTTTTGATCCGTCTTTGATTTGCTTCGGAGATTCTTTCTCTCCATATGCAGAATTTCAAATGTCAATGTCTGAAGCATCCTCTCTCTTTCCTTTTCCATAGCGTATCCTTCCTTTCCCTACATCACTCCGCTTTTCCCACATTTGATCTCTTTGCAATTCAGCAGTGCCTGAAATCTTTCGTTCAAGCTATGTTCAAAATTACTGTATCTTTTTTCCAGAAAGATATTAAGTTCTTCCGGTCCAATCTGAAACCCCATCTCTTTGCCGCTTAATTCCTCCCATGTTCCAATTCCCACTTCCTTTAGCGTATCGGTATTACAATACCCGATATACTCTTTCAAACTGCTGCTTGAAATTAATCTGTTTGCCTGATCTGAGATAAACAAAAAATTTAACGGAGAATTATAAGGACTATTGCCATTCTGCCTTTTATCTTCCTCTCTATTCATCTTCTTATATTTCGCCTCAAGACTTCCAATTGGCATAATGTGATGCTTTTCTAATTTTAAATCTTCATTTAATACTTCCATACTTTCCGCCTGATATCCCTCTTCTTCAAAGGATTCTTTTAAAATATCTTCATAGGTATCCGCCAGATAATATTGACAGATGATATTTCCCAATATTTTTTCCGGATATGCTGAGGGATTTTTCATCAGCAAAATCTCTTTATCTGCAAACCTTTTATCCCTCAAAACCTCATTGCAAAGTCCTATCACAAATGTTTTCTTCTGCTCTTCTGTCTGCAATGTATATACCTCTGATAAAACGTTTTGCAAGTGATAAAAAAATGCACGGTTTTGTTCCATTCTAAATGCCCCCGAAAGAATTGAACTCCAATACCATGCTTCCATATAACTCAGCACGTCTCCATTTACAAACCACTCATTTTTTAAAAATACAGTTCCCAAAATCGGCCACATCAAATTATAGTGAATCTCTTCTACTTTCCGAATACCACAGCGAATCTGTAAAAAGACACTCGCGCGATCGAGACCTTTACATGCCAGACGAACATATTTACAGATTTTTTCCGAATCAATTTTCAAAAGATAATCTTTTTTTAAGATTCTAGAATTGACATTCTTCACTGCTTTCTGATCTTCCAAATCCAAATACCCTTTTGCCGAAAAATAATCTATGACTCCCAACAGATTCATCAAAGCTTTTACATATCCAGAAGATAATTCCTTTTTCTCTTTTTTCCAGCAACCAATTCGTTCCGAAGCCGAATAAGATATTTTCTTACCTTCTATATTATTTTTATAACTGTTTTTTTGTTTCTGTTTACACTGGCAGATAAAGGGCCGATATTCCTCTCTATGATCTTCCAAGATATAATCTACAATCTGCGTTAAAAGGTTTCCTCTCTCCTTTTCATCTATATTTTTAGAAGATTTCGCTAAAACTAAATCAAAGACACTTAAAGCTTTTCCCCCTAAATTCAGATTTTCATAGATGTCAA
>JAAVYC010000138.1 GCA_022790905.1 Lachnospiraceae bacterium
GAATGCGTATGAACCAGAGCATGAATATCGTCTCTGCTCTTATATATATCCCGCTGCACATTCCACTCGCTGGACACTTTTCCCTTACCTTCCACAATATTGCCATCCACATCGGAGACAATGACATCCTCCGCCTCGATCATCATATAATCCATACTGCTAGGCGTTGAACAAATCAATCCGCTCTCGGGATCTCTGGCGCTGATATATCCGCCTGTACCTCTGGTAAGTCCCTCCTGCAGCATACATTTTCCATATTTAGAAACCTGTTCTCTCAATTCTTGTAACAACATTTTATTTTCCTCCTGCCGACATTCTTGTCTCTTTTTTAACCCTTCGCATCATATTTGCGAACAAAGCTCATACGTTTTTCCCAGATGTTCCGGAATCAATCCCAATAATATATGTACCCATAGTTTCCCTCCTTATTAACCGCATCAATTTTGAAAACCTTTTCAGAAATTTTAATCCAAATATTCCACCTCACCACTGCCAATAGATAGAACGCACCACATACTTTTGCACCGTCTTCTCTGGCATTCTGAATGCCAAAACTGTTTTTACTCACAAATACTTCCCAGCTGATACTTATCCAATTACATTTCCCGCCTCACGAATTACAAACAACTCGCCAACACCCGTTGCAAAAATATTCTCCGGTATTACACGGGAATCGGAACAAACCACAATAATTGCGTAGGAGCTTTCGTCCCCCTCCATTTCTGTTTTCTATTATACCATAATAATTTACTTTATCCTTATATTTTCCAGATTATTCTTTGTATTGTTCGATCAATCTTTCAATTTCCATATTTACTTGCTGTACCACTCTTTTTGGTCCTACAATCTTCGCACCATATCCAAGTGCCATCACCCAGGATAAAAACTGTCGACTCACTGCCACTTTTACATGCACTGTAAAATGTTCGCTATCCTTTTTTACCATGGTCACATCTTTTCCAAACCGATCAATCATCACTCCTGCCAGATTATTTTCACACTCAATTTTGACGATTTCCTCCTCGCCGTCGAACATTCCAAACAACTTTTTTGTATAGACTGCCATATCAAATTTATCAAAAATTTTTTGGCCTTCTCTTTCCATTTTCGTGATCTCGATATGCAACATTTTATCTACCCGGAAATGCTTTATTTTTTCCGCTATTCCATCATAGGCGACCAAATAGTAATTCTCATCATCCCAAGACAAGGCCCATGGACTGACTTCATATAAGGCACCATTTTTTCTAAGCTCCATTTTCTTATCCACATTCCACTGAAAATATTGAAACACAATTTTACTATTATCTGCAATCGCAGTATGTATCTTATCTACATTATAGTAAATGTTCTCATTTCCAGTCTTAATCCTCTCCGATACATAGACCTGTCTGTGAAGCTGTGTCGCCTCATACTGACTGGCAAACCCTTCAATTTTTTTAATCAGCTCATTGGTCTTTTTTGCCGTAATAAATTTTGCCGACTGCACGGAATCTACCAATAATTTTAATTCCGCTAGTTCAAACTGCCGGTTTCCAATGTGATAATAATAAGTCCCTTTCTCCTGAATTCCTATAATATCCATTCCGTACTGCCGAAGGCTTTCAATATCATTATAGATACTCTTCCTCTCTGCACACACTCCATAGGTTTCCAATGCAGTGATGATCCCTGACATCGTGATACTATGCGTCTCATCTGTCTTTTCCAGCATAATTTTCATCAAATACATCAATTTTAATTTTTGATTCGATGCTCTTCCCATAAGGTTCCCTCCAACACTGGACGATATCTCTTAATGATCTTTCAATTTCATACTCTCAGAAATCTTTTCTGCAATCTCTTTTGCAGATTCTTTTTTTCCATTCTCTTCCCACATAATAAAAACATTTAAAAGTGCCCCTCCGTAAAAATATAATTCATACGCTAAAGAAGGGTTATGTAGTATAATCCGATTTTTCATATAGTTATTCATCGCATCGATTATAATATGATATAGTTTTGCGTGAACCATTTTCAAAATAAATACGGCATACTGATCAAAATATTTCAATGCATGTACAATACTAGCTTTATCCCGGAAATCTTTGATCGTATTTTTACGCGCAATACACTCTCTGATATATCCCGATACAATCTCATGAAAATAATCTGTGAGTGCCTCTTCCTTACTCTCATAATAATGGTAAAAAGTCATTCTAGAAACCCCTGCTTTTTTGACAATATCCGATACTTTTATCGCACAGTATTCCTTTTGATCCATCAACGCAAATACTGCTTCCCCTATGCACATTCGGGTAAATCGTGTCCTTTTATTATACTGTTTTGAAAATAAATTTGCCATTGCACTACTCCCTTTTTAAAAAGTATAATATCCGATACTCTTTTGATAGATTATAGCACAATTGGCAAAACGACGCCAATTTGAATAGAAATTCAAATCAGCGCCGTTGATTTTTTTACATATTCCGAAACCGCTCATAGCGATGAGCCGCCAGCTCTTCTCCTGTCATCTTATCATAAGTGTTCAAAAAGTTCCTAATCTTTTTTCTCATCTGTCTAACAACAACAGAAAGATTCTCATTAGAAAAATTTGGGGGCTCCACAAACACATGCTCCACAATGCCTGTCTCTAAGAGATCTTTTGCAGTGAGTTTCATAACTTGCGCTGCCTCCTTTGCCCTGCTCCCATCTTTCCACAAAATGCTCGCAAAGCCTTCCGGTGATAAAATAGAATAGACAGAATTTTCCAACATCCATACCTCATTTGCCATGGCAAGTGCAAGAGCGCCACCGCTTCCGCCCTCTCCAATCAGTACCGATAACACGGGAACTTTAAGCCC
>JAAVYC010000139.1 GCA_022790905.1 Lachnospiraceae bacterium
ACCAGATAAGGGGAAGATTGGATATGTATGAGCAGGAATTATTTTGGTACAAATGAAAATATAAAATCAGTTTTGCATAAATCGTTTCACTAAAACGACTTTTTTATTAAAAAATAAATCGGTTTGTTCAATGTTTTCCAATCATAATTATTTTGCTTAAGTTTCAAAGATATGATATTATAAAAACATAGAGTTATATGATTTTGAACATTCAGACGCATTGCAATTCACACAAAAGTCTCATATAGGCAGGGAATGTATGTGATTTGTTAATTTTCGAAAGGAGCGGTATGGTTATGAAGAACAGATTAGTTGTATTGTTAATTTTAGCTGTATCATTATTTATGTTTTCAGCATGTGAAAATGATGCTGATAAAGCAGACAATAAGCCGGCAGAAGAACCAAAGACAGAAATAATTGAAATAGCTTCTGACAATTGGCAAGATTATTTGGAATTTGGAATGGTTCCATGTGCTGTATATGAAGGAAATGAATTAGTAAACATAGAGATTCATAACTGTATATACATAAAGGATGAATATGCCGATGCATTTGTAGATGGTAACATAAATGGCGTTGTGACAGCATCAGCAGGCATGCCTATGGCCTATAGGGTTGGCTATTATCTAGATTCTAAGGATTTTAATATTGATATGAAAACAAAAGATTCATCAAGTAATAGCGAGATAAAAAGTGCAATTAACGAGAACTTTTCAGTTTCTGGCGATAAATTGATAAAAAACAATGAGAATCCGGAGTGTATCTGGTGTATGGATGGATATACAATGATGAGTTTCACAAGTAACGATGATGATGGAAAGGGCGAATATAATTGGGCTATGTGTTTAAATCCTGAAGATATTGCTGTAGAAAATGTTTCTGGAACAATAGAATTGGTAAAATAGATTGAGGGTGGCAACAATAGCATTAATAAAGTGTCCGGAATGTCAAGGTGTTGTATTAGATAAGGCTGGCAGTTGTCTTTATTGTGGATATATCAACTGATGTTATTAAAAATACCCGGCACAAAATGCATATTACAATTTCGCTTATGATTGGTAATCTGTGTGGTTGGAGTAATTATTGGTACTAATATATACGGATATTAGTGGTTACAATAACGATGAAATAGTTGATACAGATTGGACTAATACCGTATCTTCAGAAGGGTTAGCACCGGGAGAAACAACAGAGTTTTATACATATAATGAGAATTGGACTAAAAATATAACTGCTACTGTAAAAGATTTTATACAGTCAAATATGTGTAACATTTTTTGGTATGGGTGGTAGAAGCCAAAATATTGACTACATCCGTCATCTCAAGTGTATTGACAGGTTTGATCCACCCATCGATGTGCCCCTGTAATTTCTGATGATTTATATGATTAATCCATATCAAAAAGAATTAAAGACTGATTGGAATACCTACAGATAGTTTGTAGGTATTTTTTATGCCCTAAATTTTTCTGTAAAAAAATATGTTGTGATAAATTAAAATAGTTTGTTTGATTTGAGATTTGTTCTTTTTAGGCAAAATATTGGCACGATTTTTGCTAATTTATTTTATAAATATAAAGAACCAGAACAGGAGGGTTTCAAATGGCAACAAAAATATATGAGTGTATCCAAAAAATAGGTGATGCAATTATCGAGAACAAAGATTTTCTGACAGATTTGGACAGAGAGATCGGAGACGCCGATCACGGTGTTAACATGGCAAGAGGATTCACAGAGGTATTGGCACAGCTCCCACAGGATGAGACAGATTTGGGTAAGGTACTCAAAAAAGTCGGTATGGTGCTTCTCTCAAAAGTCGGCGGAGCATCCGGACCTCTCTATGGTACGGCATATATGAAGGCAGCGGGACCAGTAAACGGTAAGACAGAACTGACTTTAGAAGACGGAAAAGAGATGTTAGAGGCAGTGATCGCCGGAATTAAGATGCGTGGTAAGGCAGAAAGAGGAGAGAAGACAATGCTTGACGCATTAGAGCCCGCGTTAGAGGCACTGACGAAAGGCCTTGAGAACGGCGACGATGCACAAGCTTGTCTGAATGCAATGTGCGAAGCGGCAAGAGAAGGCGTGGAATATACGAAGACGATTCGTGCGACAAAAGGCCGTGCAAGCTATCTGGGAGATCGCAGCATTGGTCATCAGGATCCGGGAGCAACTTCTTCTGCGATTACGTTAGAAGCGATTAAAGAGTTCTATGTAGAGAATTTTAAATAGAAAAAGGGAGACGACAATGGTAGGAATATTAATCGTATCACACAGCAAAATGGCTGCCGAGGGGATCTATGAGCTCGCTGTTCAGATGGCAGGAAAAGATCACCGCGTCTTTGCAGTAGGCGGAATGGAAGACGGCAGTATCGGAACTGACGCGATCCGTATCAAAGAGGGAATTGAAAAGGCAAACGACGGTGACGGTGTCGTGTTATTGGCAGATTTGGGAAGCGGTATCTTGAGTTCTCAGATGGCAATCGATCTTTTAGAGGAAGAGATTCAGGTGGAGATCGCAGACGCGCCGATTTTAGAGGGTGCCATCAGTGCGGCAGTGCAGGCGGCAATCGGCGGAACGCTAAAAGAGGTAGTGGAAGCCGCTGAGTTGGCAAAACAGGTATCAAAATTGGACTAGTTGAGAGGTGAGAGCATGAAATCAGCGACATATGTGATAAAAAATAAAATGGGAGTACATGCGAGACCTGCTGCAGATATTGCAAAATTAGTGGGAAAGCATAAAAGTGATGTTACATTAGAAGTTGGAAGTAAAAAGGCAAATGCAAAGAGCGTTCTGATGGTTACAACATTAGGCGCAAAAAAGGGAACAGAAGTGACACTCAGTGTTTCCGGAGAAGACGAAGAGGAAGTATTTGCACAGCTTGACGATATGTTTCAGAATGGATTTTACGAGGAATAGAGGTGAGGAGATTGCAGAAGGCGGGAAACGTCGTAGTTGAAGGTATCGCGATAGGAAAAATACAGTTGCTTAATGCGGACTATGAAACGGGGATGAACTCTTATCAGGCAGGTGGAGTAGAAGAGGAAAAAGAAAGATATCAAAATGCCCATGTTCTGGCAAAGAACGATCTGATGGAATTATTAAACCACCGGGAGGAGCTTTCAGAAAGTGAAGTGGAGATTTTGGAAGCGCATCAGATGCTCATTGATGATTTCTCTTTTGAGGATGCCATTTTAGGATATCTAGAGCAAAAATTATCGGCGCCTTCCGCTGTTTTAAAGGCAGTTGCAGACTTCAAGGCAATGTTTGAGGAAATTGATGATGAATATCTCAGGGAGAGACAAAAAGATATCATTGATGTCGGCAATCGTATCCTCAGAAAATTGCTGAATATGAAGGAATTTTCCATAGAGGGGGAACAGGTTGTCCTCTGTGCAAAAGATATTGAGCCATCCATCATGGCAGGGCTTTCGGAAAAGCAGGTAAAGGCGATTCTACTCGGAAGCGGAAGCAAGACATCTCACACAGTGATTATCGCGAAAGCAAAAGGATTTGTGACGATGGTAGGGGTAGACTTGAGTCCTGATGAGGTAAAAGACGGCGACGATGTTGTTGTAGATGCGCTCAAAGGAATCATTCTGATAAAACCTGACAAAAAGGAGTTGGAAGAATATAAAGTTCTTGCAAAGCAGCAGGAGGAAGAGCATCGGTATTTAATGGAACGGGCACAACTTCCGGCGCGCTCAAAGGACGGAAAAGAAATTCTTGTAGCGGCCAATATCAGTAATCCGCAGGATATGGAAAAAGCGGTTGCATATGGTTGTCAGGGAGTGGGGCTTTACCGTACAGAATTCCTTTTTATGGAGTCTTCACAGCTTCCGGATGAGGAGAGACAGTTTGAAGCTTATAAATCTGTGGCAAAGCAGGCGGACGGAAATCTATGCGTCATAAGAACACTGGACATTGGAGGCGATAAGCATTGTGAGGCGCTTCAACTAGAACAGGAAGAAAATCCGTTTTTGGGGTTTCGCGCGATTCGTATCTGTCTTCAAGATAGAGCATTGTTTAAGACGCAAATCAAGGCAGTTTTGCGTGCCGGTTCTCATGGAAAAATCGGAATTATGATTCCGATGGTGACGATGCTCTCTGAGATTCTTAATACAAAAGAGCTCATTGAGGAGGCAAAGCAGGAACTAAAGGCAGAAAATATTCCATTTTCTTCGGAAGTTCAGGTAGGAATCATGATAGAGACGCCGGCTTCTGCGATTATGGCACCTATATTTGCAAAGCATGTGGACTTTTTCAGTATCGGTACCAATGATCTGGTGCAGTATACGCTTGCTGTAGACCGCGGAAATCAAAAAGTCAGCTACCTATATGATTATTTTAATCCAGCAGTGCTCCATTCGATTTACCGAATTGTTACCAGTGCCCATGAGGCGGGAATCTGGGCGGGAATGTGTGGAGAGATGGCAGGAGATAGGTTGGCATTGCCGTTTCTTCTGGCGCTGGGAGTGGATGAGCTTAGCATGAGCGCTTCTCAGGCGCCGATGATCAAAGAGCAGATTCGCAATATGGATTGCGACAGTTGTGATTTGGAGAAGATTTTGCAATTGAAAGATACGCAGGAAGTTCGCACTTATCTAAAAAACTTACTGTGATCTGAGAAAAATCACCATGGTAAAAAATACCATATTGGTAATAAGTATCAATGTGGTAATAAATATCAAAAAACAGGAACCTATAAGGCGGATGAAGCTGCCAAGTTTTACACGGTGTGCGTCGAGATTAAATGTGCAGGGGAGTATTTAATTAAGATAAAAGAGTGAAAAGTTGGCACGGATTTTGCTTTATATAAAATATATATTTATAGATCAAATGACAAGGAGGATACGATCGTGAAAAAAATGATTAATAACCCGGACAATATTGTAGACGAAATGTTAAAAGGAATGGTGGCAGCTCATCCTGATTACGTAAAGAGAGTAGATGGATGTGAGGTATTAGTAAGAGCAAACGGCTCTCAGGGAAAAGTTGCTTTGATCAGCGGCGGAGGAAGCGGACATGAGCCGGCACATGGCGGATACGTAGGAAAAGGAATGTTAGACGGAGCTGTTGCAGGAGCGATGTTTACATCCCCGACACCGGATCAGGTTTATGAAGCAATCAAAGCGGCAGACGGCGGAAAAGGCGTTCTCTTAATCATCAAGAACTACACAGGAGACGTTATGAATTTCGAAATGGCAGCTGATATGGCAGCAGACGAGGGAATCGAAGTAGAAAAAGTAGTAGTAAACGATGACGTTGCTGTAGAAAACAGTACATGGACAACCGGTAGAAGAGGTATTGCAGGAACAATCTTTGTACATAAATGTGCAGGTGCATGCGCAGAAGCTGGCGGAGATTTAGCGGCAGTTAAGAGCGTGGCAGAAAAAGTAATCGCAAACGTACGAAGCATGGGCATGGCTCTCGCTCCTTGTACAGTACCTTCCGCAGGAAAACCAAGTTTTGAATTAGCTGATGACGAAGTGGAAATCGGAATGGGAATCCACGGTGAGCCAGGAACACACAGAGAAAAGATCCGTTCTGTAGCTGATACGACAGAACATCTCTTAGATAAGATTTTAGCAGAGGGCATTTACAATGCAGGCGATGAAGTGGCAGTTATGATAAATGGACTCGGCGCAACTCCGTTACAGGAACTCTACCTTGCCAACTTAAAAGTATCTGAATTATTAGCAGCAAAGAACATCAAAGTTGCTAAGACTTTGGTAGGCAATTATATGACATCGATCGACATGGCAGGTTATTCTGTAACCTTATTGAAATTAGATGATGAGTTAAAGAAATGCTTAAATGCTCCGGCAGATACACCGGCGTTTGTACAGGCTTAAGGTACCCAAGTTATAAACTCTTAAATAAAGGAGAACAGGTCATCATATGGAAGGTGTGATGGCCTGTTTGACATATCTTTTGAATTTCGTTATTATAATAATAGGAAAGATCAAAGACTCTGCATATGCAGGGTCTTATTTAGGCTATTACGCAATTTAGAAAGGACAGGAATATGACAGTAGGGTATCTTTTCGTGGCGACAATCTTGTTTTCCTGCATTTTAGCGGAGCGCTTTTCCGGAAAATTTGGAATGCCTGCGCTGATTTTGTTTATGGCGGTGGAACGAAAATCCACAAAGGGGATATCGTTGTCTTATATAAATAAGTTGGTAATTGTGGTATGGAGAGTGAGAAAGCTGCATAGGGTTAATAAAAAGTGCTTTTTGGAGGAGAATGCAGGACTATTATAAATTTGTCAATGAACCTTTACCATATTCATATAAGGCGATGGAGCCCTATATTGATATACAGACGATGTATTTACATCACGATAAACATTTGCAGGCCTATGTGGATAATCTGAATAAAACATTGGAAGATTTTACATTTTTACATAATTTCACATTGGAACAGTTGTTGAACAATCTAGAAAGCATTCCGGAAGAGATTCGTACGTCTGTGAAAAATAATGCGGGAGGTGTCTTTAATCATCGGTTTTATTTTAATTGTCTGGCAAACCCGTCTCTGGGAGGCCCATGTGAAAAGTTAGAAGAAGCGATCAATAGAGAATTTGGGAGTTATGAGAATTTTAAGCAGAGATTTACGCAGGAAGCGCTCTCCGTTTTTGGTTCGGGCTATGCTTGGCTTGTTGTAAATCAAAAAGGAGATTTGCAGATCATACAGACTGCAAATCAGGAGACTCCTTTGGCAAAACATTTCTCTCCAATCCTGGTAATCGATGTCTGGGAGCATGCCTATTATCTAAAACATTTCAATCGGAGAGATGCCTATATTAAAGATTGGTTCCAGGTTGTGAACTGGGATTTTGTCAAAGAACAGTATCAGGGGTGTCCGCGCAGAAAATTGGAGATGAAATAAATTGTAAACGATGAGAGACTCACAGAGCGTGTTTCTCATCGTTTTGTACTTTTTTCGTGAATGGTCCTTGCCAGATATACAAAAGGGGTGTTAACAACACTGGTCACAATAAAAATCAGATAGCTTGAGAAAAAATCGAGACTAAACTCTTGGTCTCGTATACTCTCCATGTAAATGAAATCGCATTGAGTAATTGTGAGAGTAGTGTAGAGCCGTTATTGCGAAGCCATAAGAAACGACGGCTGTTTTTGCATTTATGACTGGTAAATGTCCACCTTTTGTGATAAATCCACACGTCGAAAAGTTGTACAACCATATAAACTGCGATATCGACTAACATTAGACGCGGTGTATTGGAAAAAATCATTTTTATTTGGCGCATAGAGCAGCCAGGATTGCCTGAGAAGAATAAAGATCACAGAGGTTGTAATGTCTAAATAGATAGCCCGCTGGGCCACTTTTTGCCATAGAGTTCGCTGAGAATAGAGGTCACTAAAAAGCGGATGCGAACAAAATATTGCCAAGCGTCATCTCCATGTCAAAGGCATTGACGATAATTTTGAACGATTGTCATTATAGCATAGCGGAGAAAGGACATGTAAGGAAATGTGCTTGACAATTTCTTTTTTTCTTATAAAATACTTTAAGATACTTTGTTGATGTAATTGAATGAGCAGAAGATGAGGTGAAAAATGGGAGAAAAAACATTATCGGGAGATTTTACGCAGGGAAGCATTGCGAAAAAATTGATTCGGTTTATGGTTCCGATTTTGGGAGCACTGGTTTTGCAGGCAATGTATGGAGCGGTAGATCTCCTTGTGGTGGGACAGTTTGGAACAAATGCAGGAATTTCGGCAGTGTCTACCGGAAGCAATGTGATTAATCTGGTCACGTTTGTGATCTCTGCATTGACCATGGGAGTGACTGTTTTGATCGGGCGTTATCTGGGGGAAAATAAGAAGGAACGTATCGGAAAAGTGATCGGAGGAACCATCGCTTTTTTTGCTGTGTTTGCACTGGTGTTAATGGTACTGCTTTTGATTTTTGCACCGCAGTTTGCCTCCTGGTTAAACGCACCAGAGGCTGCTTACGATCTGACAGTGACCTATATCAGAATCTGCGGCGGAGGAATTCTTTTTGTCATTGCATATAACGTGATCAGTGGAATTTTTCGGGGGCTTGGCAATTCAAAGCTTCCTCTGATTTTCGTGGCGATTGCCTGTGCAATCAACATTATTGGAGATTTGGTTTTTGTGGCGCTCTTTCATATGGATGTGGCAGGGGCGGCGCTTGCGACGATTTTGGCACAGTTAGTCAGTGTTGTAATGTCACTGGTTATTATTAAAAGACAATCGCTTCCATTTCATTTTCGGAAAAAAGATATCGGATTTAACAGTGAGATTAAAAATTTTGTCAGGACAGGATTTCCGATTGCGCTGCAGGAAGTACTGACGAATCTTTCGTTTTTAATACTCTGTGCAATTATCAATGGAATTAGCTTAGAAGCATCTTCGGGCTATGGAATTGCTCAAAAAGTGGTGTCGTTTGTTATGCTGATTCCATCTTCTTTGATGCAGTCCATGTCTGCGTTCGTGGCCCAGAATGTGGGAGCGGGAAGAGAGGACCGTGCAAAAAAAGCTATGAAGACTGGAATGGCGTTCGGTGTCTGTATCGGAGTGTTTGTCATGCTGATCAGCTATTTTCGGGGGGATGTTCCATCGGCTCTCTTTACGTCCAATCCGGATTTTATTGCGAAATCGGCGGAATATTTGCGTGGATTTAGTGCAGAGGCAATCTTAACCTGTATTGTGTTTAGCTATATCGGTTATTTCAATGGACATGGAAAGACTATGCCGGTTATGGTACAGGGGATATCGGCATCGTTTCTGTTCCGGGTTCCGCTGTCTTATCTGTTCAGTATTCAGCCGGGGGCGAATCTTGTGACGATTGGAGCTGCGGTACCATTGGCCTCTGTCTATGGGATTCTCTTTTTTAGTGTTTGCTATCTGGTTTTTCAAAAAGGATTGAAAAAAGAAAATAGTAACAGGGAATGGTGAGAAAGGAGTTTTGGATGGAGAGAGCAAATCAGACGTCGGAGTCCTTGATACTTGGAATTTTTCTGGCATTGGCAGGCGGTTTTATGGATGCGTATTCTTATGTCTGCAGAGGAGGCGTTTTTGCGAATGCTCAGACGGGAAATATTTTGTTGTTCGGCGTGTTTTTATCGGAGGGAAATGTTCAAAGGGCAATGCGTTATCTCTGTCCAATTCTCGCTTTTGCGGCTGGAATTGTGCTTGCGGATGTGATTAGGCATCATTTAAAGGAACAGAGTCTGCCGCATTGGAGACAGATTTCGGTATTGTTAGAAGCGCTGGTACTCTTTGGAGTGGGTATGATTCCACAGGAGTGGAATCTGCTTGCAAATAGCCTGACTTCTTTGGCATGCGGCATACAAGTCGAGAGTTTTCGGAAGATTCGTGGAAATGGAATTGCCACAACAATGTGTATTGGAAATTTGCGTACAGCTACGGAGGCGATGTATAGTTATATTCATACCAGGAAAAAGAAAAAATTGGAGAAGTCGTTGTTTTTTTATGGAATCATATGTTGTTTTGTAATCGGGGCAATTTGGGGAAATCAATGCATTCGTGTTATGGAAGAGATGGCAATTGGAGTTTGTGCAGGGATACTGGGAATTGTATTTTTGTTGATGTTTATAGATAGGGAATCGAAATGAGAGTGATGCCTTATTTCCATTTTATAATCGCTGTCAAAAAAGGCTGGAAACTTCTTTTAAAAGAGTTTCCAGCCTTTGCTTAAGGAACCAAATAGAATGTTTTCAATATAATAGTAACAGAAAAAAATTTGAGTTTATGCGAGGGCGGATACTTTTGAATAGAGCAGAATGTCTGTGTGATATGGAGATAGGAGAAAGAGCCACTATAAGAAAACTGTTGTCCCAGGATGGAATTCGAAGAAGACTTCTAGATATTGGGATGATTGAGGGGACAGTGATAGAATGTGTTGGACAGAGTCCATGTAAGGATCCGATGGCCTATTTTGTGAGAGGAGCAGTGATTGCAATTCGCAAAAAAGACGGATGTGATATTTTAATTGAAAAGCAGGGGGAGAGAGAATGGGATTGACGGGGCAATCCGTTGGAACACATGCGATAGACACAGGATTGGAAATAAAAAAGAGAACAGAGAAAGATTATGTCATTGCTTTGGCGGGAAATCCGAACGTGGGAAAAAGTACACTTTTTAATAACCTGACAGGGATGAATCAGCATACCGGAAATTGGCCGGGAAAAACAGTGGGAAATGCGCAGGGATATTGTAAGAGCAAAAAGTATTCTTATGTCTTTGTGGATCTTCCGGGAACTTATTCGCTGATGGCGCATTCAGCGGAAGAAGAAATTGCCAGAGATTTTATTCGCGGTGAAGAAAGCGATGCGGTGCTAATTGTCTGCGATGCGACTTGCCTAGAGCGAAATCTGAATCTGGTTTTGCAAATTTTAGAGATTTCTCAGAGGGCCATTGTCTGTGTGAATCTTTTAGATGAGGCAAAGAAAAAGCAGATTCAGATCAATTTAGATAGACTTTCAAAAGAACTAGGCGTTCCCGTTGCCGGTATCGTGGCAAGAAAAAAAGAGAGTATAGAGAAAGTTCTAGATCTTTTGGATCAGGTATTCGATGCTCCAATACCCGAGAAGGAGAAGCTCACGAGCGATCTGGCGGGAATGACAGAGGAGGGCGAGAAAAAGGCGGCACGTTTTGTCCGGCGGGGAGAGGAAATTGCCGCTACGAC
>JAAVYC010000140.1 GCA_022790905.1 Lachnospiraceae bacterium
ACTGTTGGGAGAGTCTGTAAATATTGCAATTTTGGATACATTTGTGGCAATTGTCTCTGGTCTGATCATTTTTCCGACTTGTTTTGCGTTTGGTATCAGTCCGGATATGGGACCAAGCTTGATCTTTATTACACTGCCAAATATATTTAATCATATGACAGCAGGACAAGTATGGGGAGCGCTCTTTTTCCTCTTTATGACGTTTGCGGCGTTTTCCACAATATTGGCAGTGTTTGAGAATATTATTTCCTGTGGAATGGATTTATTCCATTGGAGCAGAAAAAAATCCTGTCTGATTAATTTAATCGCAATTACACTGCTGTCTCTTCCTTGTGTATTTGGATATAACCTGTGGTCTGCTTTTCAGCCGCTGGGAGAGGGATCGGCAATTTTGGATTTGGAAGATTTTATCGTCAGCAATGTGATACTGCCGATTGGATCGCTGTGCTATCTGTTGTTTTGTGTGACCAGATATGGATGGGGATTTGACCGTTATCTGAAAGAGGCAAATACAGGAGAAGGCTTAAAGATGCCTAGATGGATCCGAATTTATGTGACCTATATTTTACCGGTATTGTTGATCTTTTTGATTGTGCAGGGATGGATTGGAAAATAAATGTATGGAAAAGGTATCAGTGATTATTCCTATGTATCATTCGGAAGTTTTCATAGGGCAATGTCTTCAATCTGTGATACGCCAGGATTATAAAAATCTGGAGATTCTTGTGATGGATGATGGTTCTACAGATAGAGGAGCGCAGATCTGTGAGGAACTTGCCATACTGGATGACAGAATACGATTGCACAGATTGGAGCATGGAGGCGTTTCTCATGCAAGAAATCGTGGACTTGAGATCGCTACGGGTGAATATATCTTTTTTTTGGACAGTGATGATACTATTCACCCGAGATTGCTGAGCGAGTATGTCAGATTGGCAAAGGCAGAACACGCAGAAATGGTGTTTTGCCATTATAGGAAACTGAAGACTGAGCAGATGGAGCAGGCAATGGATAAAGATTTGATATCGGATACATTGCCGAGGTGGCAGATGGCAGAAGGAGAAAAGGCCGAGGAATGGTTTCATCTGAAATATATGAATGAGATGTTAGGTATCGGGGGTAAAATGGTTCGCAGATCTTTGATCGGAGAGCTGGAATTTGACGAAGGATTGGCAAGAGGAGAAGATACATGGTTTTTATATCATTTGATTAGTAAGCAGATACGGGTCATACAGGTCTGTGAAAAATGGTATTATTATAGAGTTCATGCAAAAAGTGCGACACATTCTCTGCCGGGAGAAAGCGGAAAACAATATTTTGCGAGTAGCAGAAGGGTACGGGATGAGGAGTATCAGAAGGGGCGCTTAAAGTTCGCTGCAAGATGGGAAAATCTTATGATAGCACAGATGCAGAGAAACTATACCGTACAAAAAAGTGTCAGAAATAAGGAAGGCTGTCGAAATGTGAGAGGGATAGCTGTTGTAGAGGGAGAACATTCTTTATTTAAAGCTCTGTATTTCAGTGAAAAATTTTTATATTATTGTTGCTTTTACTGTCATCCTTTGTACCGGCTGTTAAATGGGATGCTACCTGTGTTATTAAAAATAAAGGAAGCAATGCAATGAAGGAAAAGTACGTAGATATTGGAATTTTAACATTTCAATGTTCAAATAATTATGGAGCGATGCTACAGGCGTATGCGTTGAAAACACATTTGTGCAATAAACATAGAAAAGCGGAACTTGTTCCTTATGATCCACCTTATATGACAGGAAGGCATTGGTGGGTTCCTTATGTGCCGTTTCGAATAACGAAAAGTGTTAAGTGGAGTATCATAAATACCCTTGGAGGATTTGCTTTGCATATGAAGATGGGAAAAGATTTTTCTATGCAGCGAGCAAATATGAAGCGTTTTCGGAAAAAATATTTGATTGGTAAAAGACAGCGCAGAGTACTATATGGGAATGGTTTGAAGAGACTCCTTTATCGGTATTATATTGTGGGAAGTGATCAGATCTGGAATCCTGACATTACCGGAGGTCTGAGAAAAGCATATTTTGGAGCCTTTGAAAGCAGGAATAAGGAGAAGGTGATCGCCTATGCGGCGAGTCTTGGCGGAAAAGACCTTGCGCCGCAATATGACCGGAAATTTCGGGAACTGATTCAACATATAGAAGCAATTTCAGTCAGGGAAGAAGCAGCAATTCCCTATGTAAAAAGGTTTTATGAGGGAGATGTTGTGGCAGTGCTGGATCCCGTGTTTTTCTTAGACAGAGAGAGCTGGAAGAAAGTAGAAAAAATTCCTAAAAAAAGGGGTTATATTTTTGTGTATATCACGGAGGGAAATCAACAGTTAGTTGATTATGCCAGAAAGCTTTCTCGGGAAACTGGATTGCCGGTGATTGAAGCAAGAACAGGAGGAGTAGGAACAAATGCAGGGTTTACCGTAGACTTTACTGCGGGTCCATCAGAATTTTTAGGATATGTTCATAAAGCAGATTATGTGGTGACAAATTCATTCCATGCAACAGCATTCAGTATTATCTATCAGAAAAAATTTGTAGTGTTTACGCACAGTAATCGCGGAGCAAGACTTGAAAATATTATAAAAGTTCACGGACTGGAAAATCGACTGTGCAGAAATGGGGAAGATGCCGATATAGATATAAATATAGATTGGGATGTCGTGAAAGAAAAGACAAAAGAGGCGACGAGGCGATCCAATGATTTTTTAATGAAACATATACCGGAATCTGACGAGAGCAGGGAATATTAGTTTGAGTATGGAAACAGCAATGAATTTATATGCAAAAAAAGAGGAGTGCTGCGGATGCAGTGCATGTGCGGATATATGCCCAGTGAATGCGGTTCATATGATTTCGGACGGGGAAGGATTTCAGTATCCTCGAATTGATAAAAAGGTATGTATCAGATGCCAAAGATGTGAACAAGTCTGTCCGATAAAAAATTCTGTAAATGGAGATGATGAAAATCTATATTACGGTGCACAGGCAAAAAATAGTGAGACTCGTTACGCAAGTTCTTCTGGTGGAGTCTTTCCAATTCTTGCAGAATATGTATTTTCTAAAAAAGGAGTGGTCTATGGTGCTGCCTATAATAAACGTATGGAAGTGGTGCACCGAGAAGCTCATAATAAAAAAGAATTAGAACTTTTAAAAAAGACAAAATATGTTCAGAGTAATTTAGATGGAATTTATTGTAAAATACAGTCACATTTAGAGGAGGGAAGATGGGTATTATTTTGTGGAACGCCCTGTCAGGCGCACGCCCTGAGACTCTTTTTAGAGAAATCGTATGAAAGACTTGTTGTCGTTAGTCTGATTTGCTATGGTGTTCCTTCACCAGGGATTTGGAATCACTATGTGAAATATTTAGAGAACAGACATCATGGGAAATTGGACCATTTCTTTTTTCGAGATAAAAGGAATCGGGATAATGGACATGTTCGCTCTTATGTTATGAACACGATAGAATATACAGACAGTTTTTATCACGATATTTATTGCAGAATGTACGCTACAAATTTGATCTTGCGTCCCTCCTGTCACCAATGTAAATTTTGTACAGTAGATCGAGACAGTGATTTTACGATTGGCGATTTTTGGGGAATTGAACATGTCAGAGAAGAGTTCGATGATGGAATGGGAACATCCGTGGTGATTCTTCACACACAGAGAGCAAAAGAAATATGGGAGCAGATAAAAGAAGAACTGTTGTGGTTTGCATGTGAAAAGAAGGATGTGCTGCAACCGAGATTGCTAAAACCAACCGATATGGCAAAAAGAAGGCAGTGTTTTATGATGTTTTATAAAATATTGCCCTTTTCATTGTTTTTGCCATTGTTGCGAAAAGCAATATCTGCCTGTACATGGTTCAGGAGGTTGAAAGAATGATTCGTTATCTTTGGGAAAGTTGCCAGATAATTAAAAAAAAGATTAAAACTGTAGAGTGGAAGATATATAAAAAGAAAAGATGCTGTCGATTAAAAAACAGTGATTTTACGATTATAGCTTCCAATTGTAACGGGAGTTTTATGTACTATGATATGGGGCTTTCTTATTTGACGCCGACGGTAAATCTTTTTTTGAATATGAATGATTTTGATTATGCGAAATTTTTAAATCGGGGGAGATAGACAAGAAAAGGGGATTGAAGAAAAATGACAGAAATGTTCCGATATCTGACAGGAATTTTAGAAAAAGAGGAGCAAAAGATCTGGAAAATATATGCAGTACTTAGTCTGGTTAGCCCAATTGTGGATCTTTTCAGTTTTTCTGTGATCATATATATCATCAATCTTGTAGTGCGGGCGAACTATGCATCTCCAAAAGTAATTCTGTTCACCATGTTTATGACAGTAGTCTCTGCCTTAAAATGTTTTTTTGAACTATACAAGAGTAAAATTTCTAATCAATTTATATATCACGGCGCACAGAAATTGTCTATGAAAATATATGAGTTATTGGTGAAAGAGGATCTTTTAGAACACAATCAAAAAAGTGTTATGCAGATGTTGATGATGATTCGTACGGATACTACAAGTTGTATTCAGATTATTGTGGATTGCATTGGAATTTGGGTTAATGGGATTAACATGGCGGGTTACACAGTGATTCTGATTTATGTTTCAGGATGGATTGGAGTGGCCAGTAGCGTGGTTTTACTTTTGTTTATGGCAGGGATATTTTTTCAGGGTCGTGCTCGTATAAAGGCGCATGGTGAGAAAAGTCGGGTACATGAAATCAAAGCGAATTCACAGATTAGCATTGCCTATGGCAGTTTTAAAGAGATGAAAATTGATGACCGTTCAGATTTTGTGCTGCAAAAATACCGAGATGCCAGCAGTGGGTATGCACAGGTGCAGGGGAAGTTTAAATATAAAATCAATAGTGTCAGTGTGATTTTACAAAATTCCATCATGACGATTTTATTTGCAGTGCTTGCTGTGATTTTATTTGCCGGGGGAAATTTGGCCTCTATACTTGCGCCGATGATTGTCTATATTACGGCACTCGTGCGGATGCTGCCGATGGCGTATGCGATCCTGAGCGGAATGAATCATGTGGAATTTGCAAAAAAACCTTATGCGACATTAAAAGAGAATTTTATCAAATACACAAAGCTGAAGGAAGAAGAGCAGAAATCTAAAAATATCAGGCAGAAGAAATTGACTCTAAAAAAAGGGGTTTTTGTCAAAAATTTGACGTTTGGCTATAACAATAAAAAAAGGATATTTCAAGATGCCTCAATAGAAATTCCCGTTGGGTATTCGATTGCTGTCATTGGAGTCTCGGGTGTGGGTAAGACGACATTTTTAGATCTGCTTTTAGGATTGTTAAAACCTCAGAGCGGTCATATTTTATTTGACGATTATGATATTGTTACACATATGGATGAAAAAGGTGTGTGTAGAGCCAGTATGGGAGAAATCGTGAGCTATATTCCGCAGACAGTATATCTGAATGGAGAAACGATCAGAAATAATGTCGCATTTTTTGAAAATGAAAGAGAAATCAATAATGATAGAATAGTAGAATGTCTAAAATGCGCTCAGATATGGGAAGATGTTGATCAAATGCCAGATGGAGTCGATACTTTGATTGGGGAAAATGGAACTGCGATTTCAGGAGGACAGCGTCAAAGGATTGCATTGGCAAGGGCCTTATATAAAGATTTTGAGCTTTTAGTAATGGATGAGGCGACTGCTGCGTTGGATATGGAGACGGAAAAAGCGGTGATTGATTCTATACGCCAGGTGAAAGGTGATAAGACCTTGCTGATAGTGACGCATCACATGAGTCTGGCCAATGAATGTGATATAATATACAAGATAGAGGATCAAAAAATTATTCGTGTCAGATAAAGTTGAAATAATATGATAGGATCTGAAAACGGGAGGGATACTAGATGGATTTTAGAGAAGATAAATTGTGTGCTGGAAAAGTTTCCGCTGTTATCCCAGTCTATAATGGAGAAGACCATCTGTCTGGGATATTGAATTCTTTGCTGAGACAGACTTATCCATATATAGAAGTGATTCTGGCAGATGACGGTTCCACAGATGGAACAATCTCTGTTGCAGAGAGCTATATAGAAAAATTTCAAAATAGAGGGTATGAATATCAAATTGTCAGGGCAATTCATAAAAATGCGTCAGCAGCAATTAATCAGGGGTTGTTTTATGTGACAGGAGAATATCTGATCTGGCCGGACAGCGACGATGTATTGGAGCCGGAGTCTGTAAAAAAGAGAGTGGAATTTTTACAGGAATATCCGCAATATTATTGCGTTAGGTCACTGGCATATTATTTTAATGGAGAGACAGGAATATCGAGTGAAAAAGCGGATGAGAAGCGAGGAGATTTGTCGAGAGAGGAACTGTTCTGGGATATTTTGGAGTCGAAGACCTTTGTCTGCTGCGGCTGTTATATGTTGCGAACAGAGCAATTTTTTGAGATTTATCCAGAGCGCAAAATACCAGAATATGATGTGGGACAGAATTTTCAGATGTTATTACCATTTATGTTTCGGCATAAGTGCCCCACAATTCAAGAAGAGTTATATGGGGTTGCAGTCAGGATGGGCAGTCATTCCAGGCGGATATTGACACAGGCAGAGGAAGAGAAAAGATATGCAGATTTTGAGGATTTGGTTGATGAGATTGCAGAAATTTGCGGGATTGAGGATCATCCTTCTAAGAGGCGTCTTACGAAATGGAAGTTAAAAAGGCGGTATAGGCTTGCACTCAAATACGATCATAAAAGAGAAGCGTTTCGTATTTTTTGTAAATTATGCAATTGTGGTGATTTCCATATCTATGAAGCAATCAGAGAAATTATTTGGGTATATGTCATAAACGATCGAATGGAAGATTTGTTTTATGCGATATATCGAAAAATTTTTAGAAAAAGATGGTAGAATGGAGATGGATTTTTGGTAAGGGGAGGTGATGGAAAAGAGATGTTTACATTTATCGTTACATGTTATAATCAGGCGGATGTTATCTTATTTGCTCTAGAAAGTATTAAATATCAAATTGAAAAATATGGAAAAGGTCGGGAGTTTCAATTAATTGTTACAGATGATGCTTCGGAGGATGATAGTTGCCAAGTTATAGAGCGATGGCTCACAGAAAATGGGACTCTTTTTGTGAAAATCGACAGACTTTTTCAAAATAAGAATAAAGGAATATGCAGAGTTTATGCGAGTGCTTTGCGGCTTATTGACGGGGAACGGTTTGTGGTGTTAAACGGGGACGACTTGCTTTCTCCTTATAATTTATTTGAATTTACGGGAAAATTAGATGAATATGATATGGTGTGCACGGCCTTTTTAAAATTTAAAGGTTCCGGTGAGATGGTAAGGTTCTATCGTGTCTATCTGGAAGTGGTACTTCAGAATTTTGTCAAAGGCAAAGCTTTATATAAGTCTATCAGGTTGGGATGTCCTATTATGGGAACAGCGGTGTACAGGAAGTCGCTGTTGTCAGAGGAAGTTTTGGATTTTATCGTTCAGTTCCGGACAGTCAATGATAGAGCTTGTTTTCAAAAGATTTTAGAAAAGAACGAGCATATTCGAATTTGTTATGTAAATTGTCCGATTATTTTATATCGAATATCAAAAAATTCTGTATCGAATTTTAACAGTCCCAACAGATTGCTGCACAACAGGGAAATTGCCCAATTGTGCAAGGTTCAGAAGGAAGAAGAAAAATCGTTATTTTTTCGGGTGATATTGCTTTTCCAAGAAAAGTTTGCACATCTGAGGGGACATTCCAGCCATTTTGTGAGGTTGATGAGATTTTTCTCTCCATATTATGTAATTATGTTATGGATTTATATCGTACATCACAGAAAAATCAAGAAGATGGGAAATGAATTGGTCGATCGGCATTGGGTGGACTGTAGAGAACACTATCAATATATTATGGAAAAAATCAGGTGAGTGATAAAAACTTTACAATATGGTTGAGGCAGGAGGAAAAGATGCATAATAAGACAATCGAGTATTACAATCTGAATACAAAAGAATTTGTGGACAGGACGCTTAGCAGGGATGTGAGTCTTTGCCGAGGAAAATTTATGGAGTTGCTAGAATCGGGAATGTCTATTCTGGATGCCGGATGTGGAAGCGGCAGAGACAGTAAAATTTTTTTGGAAAATGGTTTTCTTGTGCAAGCGATCGATGCCTCTGAAAAAATGTGCCAGGTAGCAGAGGATTATATAGGGCAGCCTGTAAAATGTATGTTTTTTGAGGAATTAGACGATTCGGAAGTGTATGACGGAGTCTGGGCGTGTGCCTCACTACTCCATTTGAAAAAGAAGGAGCTTCCTGCAATCCTTGCTAGATTTCATAGAGCATTAAAAACAGACGGAATTATCTATGCCTCATTTCGATTTGGCAATGCACAGGAGGAGCGAACGGGGCGCTTTTTCAGCGACTATACACTGGAAGAATTGGAGAGCGTATTTTCACAAAACGGGCTTTTTAAAGTGATTGAAGCTTATGAGACAGAAGATTCGAGACCGGGTCATA
>JAAVYC010000141.1 GCA_022790905.1 Lachnospiraceae bacterium
AGGAATAAACACTGTAAAAATTTTGATTATCATAATTCCCAATATAAGATTGTACAGTGGCATCTATTGCAAGATAATCCTCTTTACGAAAGATGTCTTTTGACTTCTTCGTCTCCTCAATCTGCGAGGTAGCATCTCCCGAATTATCCAGACTGTAAACCGGTGTTTTCACCCCTGCTTTGGATGCATCTTGTAAGTAATAATTGACATGACCATTAGAAGCGGAAGTGACAATCTCTTCGCTGCGCACAATTAAACCACGATAAACATGATTCGTGACAATGGTTCCCTGCTGAACTTCATAGACAGAGATATGCTTTTTTGTCAAATAAAAAAACACATTGAAAACCAGATATAAAAGAATAATTCCAAAAACAATGGTTCCAATACTGATCTTTAATGATTTTCGGTATTTTATCACCTTACCATTCTTTTTATTCATTTCACTGCCTTTCTAATTATGATAAAAAAATGGGGCACGTCTTTTGACTGCCCCATTTCTATTTACTTTTTTAAAGGGAAATAATAATTTTAGATTTTACACTCTCCGGAAAATCCACTTCATTCATGGAAATGCTGAGTGTCATCTTAACATTATATTTCGCACTGATATCATCCATTTTTTTGATCGCATGTTCTATTTCACTTTCCTTTACGTTGGAAATAGTAAGAAAACTGTCTAAGTACAACTCCTCTAAATCATGATCCTGCGAAATAATTCCACAGAGGAATCCGATAAATTCGTCACAATCTTCCAGAGGATAATCTTTTACGTTGATGAGTCTGACCCGATTGCTCAACTCATACATATGTTTTTGACTTTTATCCAGATATACGATATTACCACTGGATTCTGGAACTGCTCTATTGACCTTGTCGAGCAGATATTTTGTCTTACCTTTTCCTTTTTCTCCTGCTATAATCTCTACCATGGCATTTCCTCCCGGCTCTATAATATTTTAAAAATCATCCTTAAATTCTAAACATTTCATACAATTCCGAAATCAACAATGATTTTTCTTAAAATAATTATAATATATCGCAAACGAAAATACAACATTAATTCGCAAAATTATTCAACATTTCACCCATTAATTGGTACATATTATTTCTTGTATCTGCTTTGAACACAATCGAAATCACCGGTTCTTTTTCTTTGTTCTCATTGTATTGAACCAGACAATATCCCGCCTCTTTTGTGGTACCAGTCTTACCCCCGATCACAGAGACATTTTCCGGAGTCTCTTTTTCACCGGTGAGATATTGATTTGTCGTCGCCCACTCCTGGCTTGTCTCAGATCCAGCCGCATCGGTATAATTGACCGTATAATTGGCTGTCTTTAAAATCTCTAGAAACGTCTCATCCTGTACGGCAGCATTCATGATCAGATACATATCATAGACAGTCGTATAATGCTCCTCATCATGAAGTCCATTTGCAGTTACAAAATGGGACGAACTAGCTCCGAGTTCCTGCGCCTGCGCATTCATCAATACCACGAATTCCTCAACACTTCCACTGATATGTTCTGCAATTGCCACCGCGGCATCATTGCCACTGCACAGCATCAGACCATACAAGAGATCTCGAAGAGTCATCTGATCCCCTTCCTTTAGACCACAGACAGAAGAATCCCAAGACTGATCTACCGCATTGGCGCTGACCGTCACCACATCATCTAGATTTCCCTCTTTCAGTGCGACATAAGCCGTCAGGATTTTCGTCGTGCTCGCCGGATATAGTTTTTCATAGATATTCTTTTTACAAACAGCCTCTTTTTGATCTATGCGAAAGACACCTGCCGCTTCCGCCAGATTTTCTGTATTCTCATTTAAACCTAGATTTTCCTCATCTGAGACTACGAGATCTTTTGCAAAGAATTCAAGTGACTGGGCACTCTTGCCCTCTGTGATCCCATATTTTGTCGAGGTCTCTAAGAGATCATAGGCACTTTCCAATTCAATCTCTTTTTTTCCACAGCCGGATACGAGAAAGATCAATCCCATTATGAATCCGACCGCCTTTATCCATCTATTTGTACATCTCACGCCAGTCTAAGTCTCCTCTTTCTAGTGCTTTGAGCAATAATTCTGCTGTTGCCAGATTTGTCGCAATGGGAATATTATTCTCATCGCAGCGCTGCAAGACCAGAGCAACATTCGGTTCATGTGATTTTGGGGTCAATGGATCTCTCAAAAAAATCACCAGATCAATTTCATTTGCCAAAATCTGTGCCCCAAGCTGTTCGATACCTCCAAGGTGACCCGCTAAATACTTGTGTACTGTTAAATTTGTCATTTCCTCTATCAGACGTCCTGTCGTTCCTGTTGCATATAAATCGTTTTTACTAAGCGTTCCTCTGTATGCAATGCAAAAATTCTGCATCAATTTTTTCTTCGAGTCATGTGCTATCAGACCTATATTCATTACCTATATCCCCCGTTCCATATTTTCTAGGCTGTAATCCTACATTGAGCACCAATCCGATGCCGATAAAAGACGATACCAGCGACGTAAGTCCATAACTCACAAAAGGGAGAGGGAGTCCTGTGTTTGGCATCATTCCAGTTACAACGCAGATATTTACAAAACTCTGGAAACCGATCAAAGCTGCCACCCCACAACAAATCAGACATCCAGATAAGTCTTTTGCCTTTTTAGCTATTATGATACATTCCAGGGTAATTAGCAAGAACAAAATAATGATCACAATGCTGCCAATAAACCCCATCTCTTCTCCTACGACCGCAAAAATAAAGTCTGTCTGCGGTTCAGAGATAAAATTTCCATTTTTTACGGAATTGATATCCGTATTGTACAGTCCCTTTCCTAATAACTGACCAGATCCAATCGCCATAATAGAATTTTGCTGCTGATATGCATCGTCTGCATATTTTTCCGGCTGCAGCCATGCCATAATACGGTTATACTGATACCCTCTTAAAATTTTTTGATTTGGCTGCAAAATCAATGCAATAAATATTGTAGCAGAAGGCAGCAAGATTGCAAGTACTGTTGCAATAATCTTATAACTGAGACCTGCCATAAACAACAATACAAGAAAAATTAATGCTGTTACAATCGTCGTGGACAAATCTGGTTCTTCTTTAATTAAAGCCAGTGGAACTCCCGCTAAAAGAAACGTGAGGATCAAAATTTTAGGACGATTGACTTTGTCCTGGTATTTCGTAAAATATGCAGCAAAAAAGAGAATCAATAAAATTTTTCCCAATTCTGAAGGCTGAAAACGAATTCCCGCAATCTCAACCCAACGAGTTGCGCCTTTTGCATGATCTCCTAAAATCAGTACCAAGGTTAAAAGTACGATATTGAGTATATAAAAGATCCACGAAAAACGCAGCAAAAATTCATAGTCCATCAGGGAGACGGCGACCATCACAATCACACCCAAAATTAGCCCTAAAATCTGCTTACTCTGAACTGAAGCATTTGCACTTCCAATTACTAATATCCCGATAATTGACAATGCAACGACATAAAATACCAGCCTAAAATCATAATCTTTCAATTTGTACTGTCTTAACATAGTGCTCTCAATTTCCTTTATGTTTGATATCACGGATCGGTATATTTGCCACCATTACAGGCACCATCCTCTTATGGTCTTCCGACTCCGTCTTTGTGATTTGTATATCGAGTTCTTCTTCATCTATCTCCATATATTTTGAAATTACAGAGATAATATCGTTTTTTAATAGTTCCATCATCTCAGAGGAACAGCCTACTCTGTCAGAAACCAGTAAGAGTTTCAATCTGTCTTTTGCAAAATCTTTGGAGCTTTTCCTTCTCCACAAATCCCAGATACCCATGCCATCCTCCTATCTTCTAAATAAACCTGATACTTTTGAAAAAAATCCGGTTTTACTTTCAAAATTCATAAGAGGCACGTCATATCCCAGAATTCTTCTGCATATATTACTGTATGCGATTCCCGCCATGGTATTACTCCCTGTCAAAGGCTCTCCTCGGTTCGTGGAAATAACAATCGCTTCATCATCCGGTACAGCTCCAAGTAAAGCAATGGAGAGAACATCTCTGACATCGCCAAGTGACATCATATCACCTCGCTTTACCATATCAATCCGAATACGGTTGACGATCAGTTCGATCTGATCCAT
>JAAVYC010000142.1 GCA_022790905.1 Lachnospiraceae bacterium
GAAAATACCCTCCGGCGAGATCACAAATTATCCTTATTTGGTAAGGATAGCAAAAACAAAGAAAGATATTATATTATCGACGGGCATGAGCAATATGAAAGAAATAGAAACAGCGATAGAGATATTGGAAAAAAACGGAGCGGGTGATATCACTCTCTTACAGTGTAATACGGAATATCCAACGCCGTATGAGGATGCAAATTTGAAAGCTATGGAAACCATGAGAAAAGCTTTTGGGAAGAAAGTCGGATATTCGGACCATACATTGGGAATAGAAGTTCCAATTGCAGCGGCAGCTATGGGTGCGACGGTGATAGAAAAACATTTTACCCTTGACAAAAATATGGAGGGACCGGATCATAAAGCAAGTCTGGAACCGGAGGAATTAAAAGCTATGGTTACCGCAATCCGCAATATTGAGAAGGCTATAGGAAACGGAAGAAAAGAACCAAGTGAATCGGAAAAGAAAAATATTAATATTGCGCGGAAAAGTATTGTGGCTCGACATGCAATAAAAAAAGGTGAATTATTTACGGAAAATAATTTGGCGATTAAACGTCCGGGAGACGGAATTAGTCCTATGCGATATCCTGAAATAATCGGAACAAAAGCGATAAAAGATTTTGAAAAGGATCAGATGATTGAAATATAAAGTTGTGAAAAGGAGAATCAGATGAAAAAAGTGCTGGTAACGGGGGCGGATGGCTTTATCGGGAGTCATCTGACAGAAAGCTTATTAGAAAAAGGCTATGATGTAAAAGCATTTGTATATTATAATTCTTTTAATACATGGGGATGGTTAGATTCTCTTCCGAAGGAAAAGCTGAATCAGATCGAGATTTTTTCAGGAGATATCAGAGATCCGAACGGAGTGCGCGAAGCCCTAAAAGGTGTAGAGGAAGTATTTCATCTCGCGGCGCTGATTGCGATTCCATTTAGCTACCATTCTCCGGATTCTTATGTGGACACGAATATCAAAGGAACATTGAATGTGCTACAGGCTGCGAGGGATTTGGAACTGGAAAGAGTACTGATCACTTCCACTTCTGAAGTATATGGAACGGCAAAGTATGTGCCGATTGACGAAAAACATCCTTATCAGGGACAGTCGCCGTATTCGGCGACAAAGATTGGCGCGGATCGCTTGGCGGAAAGTTTTTATCGCAGTTTTGATATGCCGATCTCAATTGTAAGGCCGTTTAATACCTTTGGACCGAGACAATCCGCTAGGGCAGTGATTCCTACGATTATTTCTCAGTTAATAGCGGGAAAAAAAGAAATTAAGTTGGGAGCGCTGACGCCTACAAGGGATTTTAATTATGTAAAGGATACGGCGGCGGGCTTTATCGCTATTGCGGAGTCGGATCGAACGATTGGCGAAGAGATTAATATTGCCACGCAGCAAGAGATCTCCATCGGGGATTTGGCGAAAGAAATTATTTCACAGATTAATCCTGAAGCTGAGGTTATTTGTGATGAAGAGCGTCTGAGGCCGGAAAAGAGCGAGGTCAATCGTTTACTTGGAAGCAATGAAAAAATCAAAATGTTGACGGAGTGGGAGCCAAAGTATACATTTAAGCAGGGAATTGCAGAGACGATCGCATGGATCAAGGAACATATGGAGGCATATAAGACGGATATTTATAATGTCTAAATTATGTTAAAATAGTGGTGTATGGCATATCATTTTTGGAAGAAAGGTTAAGAAATGGAAAAATTTATACCCTTATCAATTCCGAATTTTGAGGGAAATGAAGAGAAATATGTGCTGGATGCGGTGAAACAGGGTTGGGTATCTACAGGGGGGGCCTATATTACACAGTTAGAAGAAAAGTTGGCGGATTATCTGGACGTTCCGATGGTGGCGGCCTGTCAGAGTGGGACAAGCGCGCTGCATTTATCGTTGATCGAGTGTGACGTGCGCCCGAATGATCTGGTGATCGTTCCGGCATTGACGTTTATCGCTGCTGTGAATCCGGTGAGATATCAGTTCGCAGAGCCGATTTTTATGGATTGTGACGACAGTCTCTGTATGAATCCGATAAAGTTGAGAAAATTTTGCGAGACGGAATGTGAGAAGAGAGAACGTCAATTAATTTATAAAAAAACGGGACAAAGAATAAAAACTTTGATCGTCGTTCATGTCTTCGGAAACTTGACAGACATGGAGGCAATTATGGAGATTGCGGAGGAATTTCATCTGTATGTGATCGAGGATGCGACGGAGGCTCTAGGTTCAAAATTTTTAACCGGAAAATATGCAGGGAAAATGGCGGGAACCATCGGAGATTTTGGCGCATATTCTTTTAACGGAAATAAGATTATTACCACAGGCGGAGGCGGCGCTGTTACGGCGGCCTCTGAAAAAACAGCGGAACATATGAAATACCTCTCTACACAGGCGAAAGATGATACGCTATATTATTTACATAATGAGGTTGGCTATAATTATCGTATGACAAATCTGCAGGCCGCTTTAGGGCTCGCACAATTGGAGAAATTGCCGGAATTTATAAAGAGGAAGAAAGACAATTATCATAAATATGCAGAATTGCTGTGGGAATTTGCGCAATGTTCGATCCTTCCTTTTAGAGAAAACACGGACTCGAATCATTGGTTTTATTCCTTGTTTGTAGATAGGCAAAAGGTATCAAAAGAATTGCAACAGATCATTACAGAGCTTCAGGAAACAGGAATCCAGGTGCGTCCGATTTGGGGATTGATCTGCGAGCAGAAACCATATCGAAATGCGATTGCCTATGAGATTGAGACGGCGAAATATTATAGTGAACGCATCGTGAATCTTCCATGCAGTACGCAGATCACAGAAGAGGAAATAGAGTATGTGGTAGAAGTATTGGTAGAAGTATTAGTTTGAAATGAGACAAGTCATTGAATCATATAAATAGGAAAATATATCATGAACATTTTATTTTACCGATATAATAGTATCTGCGAGCCAGATATCATAGAAGTTTTGACAGAGCTCAATCACGATATCACAGAAATCACAGAGGAAATGACAAATAAAGAGCTGAGTGCAAAGGAGCAGATGCAGCTGGTAAGTGAAGCTTTGAAAGAGCAGAGATATCATATAGTATTCAGCATCAATTTTTTTCCGGTGCTCTCGGAAGTGTGCAATATTTTTCACATTCCGTACGTCTGCTGGATTGTGGACAGTCCTGTGATGGAACTTTATTCTCATTCCATTTGTAATTCATGGAATCGTATTTTTTTATTTGATTATGCTCTGTATGAGGAGTTCCATAAAGAAAATCCAAACGGAATCTTTTATCTGCCATTAGGAGCAAATTGTAGGAGACTGGATGCCTTAATGAAGACCATTACAGAAGAAGAAAAAAAGAGATTGTCTGCGGATGTCTCCTTTGTGGGCTCTCTCTATACGGAAAAATGTCCATATAACCGTTTAAAAGAGACGGATTCCTATTTAAAAGGCTATCTAGATGGCATTATCGAAGCTCAATTAAAGATTTATGGATATAATTTCTTGGAAGAATGTATCACGGGTGAGATTTTGGAAAAATTTAAAGCAGCAGTTCCATTTTATCGTTTTCCGGAGAAATCCAATCAAAATGAAAAAGCGGCAATGGCGCATCTCTACCTGGGAAATAAGGTGACAGAACAGGAGCGTCTTCGGCTTTTGAAACGTATTTCAGAAGAATATCAATTAGATTTATATACGGGAAGCGATACGAGTCTTTTGCCGAAAGCGAATGTCAGGGGATTGGCAAAGACAACGACGGAAATGCCTAAAATTTTTCACTTGTCAAAAATTAATTTGAATTTTACTTCTAAACCGATCCGTACGGGATTGCCGCTCCGTATTTGGGATATCTTAGGGGCAGGAGGATTTGTACTCACAAATTTTCAAAGTGAGATACCGGAATATTTTGAGATCGGAAGAGATTTAGAGACATATTCCAGTGAAGAAGAATTATTGCAAAAAATCGGTTATTATCTGGAGCATGAGGACGAGAGAGCAGAGATTGCCCAAAATGGTTATCAGAAAGTAAAAGAAAATGGTTCGTTGGAGATCAGAATGAGACAGATATTAGAGAGGATATAAAAATGAAAGAAGAGAAAACAGAACAGTTAGAGGCATTACAAGTTTTTGGCAGTTATAATGAACGTTTGATAAAAAGTATCCAGAGTATTGTTCTGGAATTAGAGGGAGAGAGAAAAAAGGATACCGATGAGTTTTTAGAGGGAATTATCAAGGTAATCAACTGGGAGGTCAGTGTCCTTGGAAACACGATGTCTCTCATTAATGAAGAAAAAGAATCTATTAAAAAAGAGGAAATCAATGATTGCATCATACGAATCAGTAAAGCCTTGGAAAAGAAAATTGACAGTGAGATTGCAAAAGAATTAAAGGAAGCATTGCCAATGTTTGAGAAATTGGGAGAAATTGTGGGAGAAACGGTAAAACGAAATGAGAATTAATGAGACACTTAAAATGAAATTCGTAAATTAAAAATAAAATTTTGTGATTGAAGAAAATGTTAGGGAGACTGCGATTCGAATCAATTGCAATCTCCCTTTTAAAATCTTCTAATGTACCATTATCTTGAGTTCTCTTATATAAACTTTTTTCATATCATATTTATTAGCAATATCGATCCATCATCATTCCGGCATAGAGGGATGAAATATATGGAGTCGCAAAATTATGTCCTGGGTTTTTATAAGCGACAACAATTTTATTTACATAATTCATCGGGTTGATAGAAGCAGCCGTTGCGCGTTCATTCAAAGCATTTTTAAAAGCGTTGAGGACTTTGAAATTTTCTTTAGAATCTTCCGAAGTAACTGCATCGGCAAGTAAAGCTTTGTCAATATAAATTCGACCGTCGTCTTGAGTGCGTAGACCGATGGATTCGAGTTCACTTCGATAGTTCATTGGAACGTTGCGCATATCAGCGAGCAATTTATCGCCCTGTTGCTTTTCGCCTCTATGATTTGTGGCAATATCAATAATAGAATTATAGGAATCCACAAGTTCCTGCAGATTGTCGGCGACGGCATCTACGCTTGTTTTGTAACCGATCGTCTCGCTCTCACCTTCTGCAGTCGTATCTTTCAATGTCAGCTCGAAGGTCTGGTCGATTGTTACCGTGTTAGAGTAAGCGGTATGTTCCACACCGTTTACAGAAAACGAGGCGTTATTTGCCGGTGAGGTGATCTGGTGAATGCCCAGAAGTTGAGTCGCCACATAAGAAGTGGTAGTACCCTCTGGTATAATATCAAATATCTTATCCTCTCCATCGTTTAATCCGGTTCGTGCGGATTCTAATTGCAGAGCGCTCTGTCCGTCATCATTTTCAATTACTTTTGCTTTTAAACCGATGTTCGCGCTTTTGATCAATCTGGCCAGTTTGTCCTGCACATTGCGATTTGTTTCGCCTTCATTTACGTTAAATTGAAATTCAAAAGAGACAGAAGACATATTTAAGTCAAAAGAATAACTGCCGACTGGGATATCTTTTGCGTTACTCAACAAAAAATTTCCCATATTAATCTGTGGCTGTGCAAGTTGTCTGACTTCGATTTCAAAATCCTCTGTTGAATCCGTATTACCGTTTGTACCGATATACCTTGCTTCTATAATAGAATCATCTGTAGAAGATGCAACTTTTTTTGAAAAAGCGCTTTCAATGCCCGTATCACCTGCTGATAAAGATGAGATCACGTTTTTAATTCGTCTTGCGTTTTCCTTGACATCAATGGCAAATTTAGCGACATCTTTAGAGTTTTGTATCTTGTAAAGAGGAGACTCCTTATTTGTCTTGACCATTTGGTTATAGATATCACGCAATTCACTTTTTTTATGAGAGTCATACCGAGATACGGTTGAATTTGCATAAGTGCTTAAATAGTAATGATATACAGTATCAATCGTAGCCATATTCGTTCCCCTCCTTTCATCCATGAAATATGCAACGAGTGCATTAGGGTAGAATAAATCCATTTATACATATATATTATAATATGAAAAGATAAATTTGTCACCTGTATATTCAATAAAAAAGATTTTATTTTTGCAAAATAACGAAATATTTTGTGATAGCTGTAAATGTCAAACATTTCATCGTTCTATTGTGAAATATATAATGTATATATCGGCAAAAAAATAGGAAATATTAGCATTGACGCTTTCTCAGGAGTATGTTATATTAAACTAGCGATGGAAGTAGGTCTTTTTTTTATGCC
>JAAVYC010000143.1 GCA_022790905.1 Lachnospiraceae bacterium
AATGTGGTTTATGGGGAAAATGAGTCGGGAAAATCAACGTTACATACCTTTTTGCTTGCCATGTTGTTTGGAATGGAGAAATCTAGGGGAAGAGGTGCAAAAAGGGATCGCTATACACAGTATGAGCCCTGGAATGCCGCTAATTTTTACAGCGGTGAGATGGAGTTTGAGGTAGATGGAAAACCGTTTCGTTTAGAGCGTAATTTTTACCATAAAGAAAAACAGACAGTACTTATGAATCTAAACGATGGAGAGTGCTTATCAGAAGAATATGGGGATTTGCAGATTCTTTTGGGCGGTATGACAAAAGGCATGTATGAGAGTACACATTGTATTTCTCAGACGGGTATCATACCTGGAAAGGAGCTCGCGCTTTTTGTACAGAACAGCATGGCGAATGCAGCAAATACTGGAGATGGAAGTTTACAGGTAGCTCAGGCGATATCACAGCTTTCAAAAAAGAAGTCTCAGACGGCAAAAGAATTAAAAGAAGAAATGAAAAAAAGAGAACATCAGATAGAAAAGCTTCAGATAGAAAGAGAGTTTTTGGAAGAGGAGATAGAGAAACAGGGGACAGAAAAGGAACAGAAAGATCCGAGTTTGGATGGAAAGCAAAACAGCGCCAGAGATTCAGACAGGAAGGTATACCGAATGATCTTTGTGTTGGAGTGCTTTTTGGCGGCTGTCTGGTTTTTATTCTGTGCTCTTAATAAAATGTTATTGGTAACAGCTATTGCAGGAGGAGCTTTGATATTTCCATTGGCAGCAATGTGTCTGTTGGTTTTTTATAGGGCGGGAGAGTTTCGGTTTGTCAAAAAGAGAGGGAAAGATCAAAATGAAGAGGGAAAATGGGAGTTATGGGAAAAGCAGACGAGATTATTTAATGTTTTAGAGTCCCAGACAGAATTGGAAATGCCAACAGAGAGGGAGATAGAATTACAGCAGGATCTGACAGCCTATGATATTGCAAATCGGACCATTCGCATGCTCACAGGTGAGATTTATGAAGATTTAGGAGATCAGATTAATAGCAGGACATCTGAGATTCTTTCCGAATTGACCCGTGGGCGTTATGACAGGATTGCGATCAATGAAAAAATGGAGGTATTGGTTTATACCCAGAACCAGGAATGTCGTCCAGAACAGCTCAGCACGGGAACATTGGAACAGATTTATTTTGCTCTGCGTATCAGTTTAGGAGAGATGTTTTCGCGAGATGAACAGATGCCATTTTTATTAGATGAGACTTTTGCCAGATATGACGAGAAGCGCATTCGGCAAGCGCTGAATTGGTTGGGCAGACAAAAAAGGCAGATGATACTTTTTACTTGTCAGAAACGAGAGATTGAATATTTAGAGGATTTGGGAATTCCTTTTGATAAAATAGAGCTGGAAGGAAGTTGAGATGTCAAAACGCAAAAAGAAGAAAAAAAACCGGGGTTTTCGGTTTTTCGTAAAAGTACAGATTATATTAATTTTACTTGTTTTAGCGGGGCTTGCTTTTTACTTTTTTGGAGGGTATGCGAAAAAAATCGGGGATTTAAAATCAGAGGCATATGATTATGTTCGCTCTTCCTCGGAGGAAACGTTCCGTTCCTCCGAAACGAGTCTGGTCTATGATTCGAATGGAGATTTGATTTCTGTCTTAAAGGGAGAAAAGGATGTATATTATCTGGAATACGAAGATATTCCAACAGATGTCTGTTCGGCGATTATCACGATAGAGGACAAGAAATTTTATCAGCATCACGGGGTGGACTTTAAGGGAATCCTGCGCGCCGTGAAAGCAATGATTGAGAATGGCAAGGTGACGCAGGGAGCCTCGACAATTACCCAGCAGCTTGCGAGAAATATTTTTTTGACACAGGAAAAGACCTGGGAACGAAAAGTAGAAGAGATGTTTATTGCAACGGAGATGGAGCGGGTCTATACCAAAGAACAAATCTTAGAATATTATTTGAATAATATCTATTTTGGAAATGGTTATTATGGAATCCAGGCTGCAAGCAAAGGATATTTTAATACAGAAGTAAAAAATCTGGATTTATCCCAGATTGCATTTTTATGTGCAATCCCGAATAATCCAACGCTTTATGATCCGGTCACAAATCCACAAAATACGATAAAAAGAAGAGACCGAATACTGAATCAGATGGAAGAGGACGGAAAAATATCTGAGACGGTCTGTGAGGAGGCAAAAGCAGAAGCCATGATGCTAGAACGTCCTCAAAATATTAAGAATGATTATGTAGAGACTTATACGTATTATTGTGCGACGCGTGCGTTGATGGCGAAAGAGGGATTTCGTTTTAAGTACGATTTTAAAAGCGCAGCGGAGAAAGAGTCATATCAGATGCAGTATGAGAGTTTGTATGAAATTTGTAATAAAAAACTTTATACAGAAGGGTATCGAATTTATACATCGGTTGATCTGAGTATGCAACAGGAACTCCAGAATTCCATTGATATAGCTTTACAGGAATATACAGAGGTCAATGAAGAGGGGATTTATACGCTGCAAAGTGCGGCAGTCTGTATGGATAATCAGTCCGGATATGTCAAGGCAATTGTAGGCGGGCGCAGTCAGGACTACAATGGATATACGATTAATCGTGCGTATAAAAGTTTTCGTCAGCCAGGAAGCTCCATAAAACCGCTTTTAGTCTATACGCCGGCTTTAGAAAATGACTATACCCCAGATTCAGAAGTAGTGGATGCTCCGATTGAGGATGGTCCATCAAATTCGGACGGAAGTTATGCCGGTTCTATGACGCTTCGCAGGGCTGTAGAATTGTCGAAGAATACGGTGGCATGGAATCTATTGGAGGAGATGTCGCCGGAAAAAGGCTTGTCCTATTTGGAAAAAATGAATTTTTCAAGATTAGACGAAAATGATAAGCGGCCTGCTGCTGCGCTAGGAGGATTCACAAATGGTATCTCTCCTCTTGAGATGGCAGCCGGTTATGCTACGATTGAAAATGATGGATTGTATAGAGAGCCAACTTGCATTTTAAAAATTACAGATTCTGATGGAGAGACAATTTTAAGTACCAAACAGGAGGAGACAGCAGTCTATCGGGAGAATGCCGCACGGACGATGACAGATATCCTAAAAGGAGTTTTGACGAACGGTACAGGAAGAGGCCTTAGTCTTTCTGGAATGCCTTGTGCGGGTAAGACCGGAACGACAAACGACAATAAGGATGGATGGTTTGTGGGATATACCAGATATTATACGACGAGTGTATGGGTAGGATATGATATGCCAAGAACTCTAGACGGCTTGTCGGGCGCTACCTACCCAGGAAATATCTGGAAAAATTTTATGGAGAAAGTTCACGTGGGATTGCCGGCACAGGAATTTTTGACTTATGCATCAAAGAAAAAGGAACCGGAAGAGCCGGTGGAGCCGGAACCTTTAGAACAGGGGGATCAGCCGGATGAGAATGTGCCGGAGGATTCTCAACCTGAGACAACAGAGGAACAGCCGCCTGTGCCAGAAGACAATACACAAGTGCCACAGGTTCCGCAGGAAGATGGAGAACAGCAGCCGCCTGTGCCAGAGGACGTCGGACAACCTGAAGTACCTGCACAGGAGGATGAGACAGAGATTCCGGAGGGGGAGGAACCCCAGACGGAGTAAATGGCAGAAAAAGGCGATGGAAAAGAGGAGAAAAATGAAAAAATATAGCTTTGGAGTAGATGTCGGGGGAACTACAATAAAAATGGGTTTTTTTGACGTAGACGGGGAATTGTTAAAAAAATGGGAAATTAAGACCAGAAAAAGGAATGGCGGAAGTGAGATTTTAGAGGACATCGCAGAACAAATTCAAAAAACACTTGCGCAGAGAAATATTTCCAAAGATGAGGTGAAAGGAATAGGCCTTGGTGTGCCAGGGCCGGTGAGAGCAGATGGAACGGTGGTCAAATGCATCAATCTTGGATGGGATGTCTTTAATGTTGAGGAAGCACTTGCTAGGAAGACGGATTTGCAGGTGAAATCTGGAAATGATGCAAACCTCGCAGCGCTTGGCGAGATGTGGAAAGGAGGAGGAAAAGGTTATAGAGATCTTCTGCTTGTGACGCTTGGAACTGGTGTGGGAGGCGGCATCGTGGTGGAAGGAAAAATGCTGTCGGGTTCTAACGGAGCGGCAGGCGAGATTGGCCATATGATTGTCAATGAGAATGAGACGGAAACATGTGCCTGTGGAAAACGAGGATGTGTGGAGCAATATGCTTCTGCGACAGGAATTGCCCGTATGGCGCAAAAGGCTCTCACAGAATATAAACAGGAAACGGTTCTTCAAAAAGTAGACCGTCTTACGGCGAAAAATATTTTCGATGCAGCAAAGCAGGGGGATGATTTTGCATTAGAACAAGTAGAAAAAATGGGTAAAATCCTTGGAACTGCAATAGCGAATACCGCCTGTGTGACCAATCCGGAAGTGATTGTGATCGGTGGAGGAGTGTCCAAAGCCGGAAAAATATTAATTGATGTCCTGGAAAAATATTTTCAGAAAAGAACGTTCCATGCCTGTTCGAATGCAAAATTTGCGCTCGCAGAGTTGGGAAATGATGCAGGAATTTACGGGGGCGCTTATCTGATTGGAGATGTTGGGAGGTAGTTTGCGTGAAAGTATCCACAAAGGGAAGATATGCATTGAGGCTTATGGTAGACCTTGCGATGAATGAAAATGGAAAATTTATTGCGTTAAAGGATGTATCAGAGCGACAGAAAATCTCGATCAAATATTTGGAACAGATTGTGACACCTCTCAATCGTGCGAATCTGTTAAAAAGCGGGCGAGGAGCACAGGGAGGATACCGCCTTGCTAAGAATGCGGCTGATTATACGGTGGGAGATATTTTGCGCGCAATTGAGGGGAGTTTTGCTCCGATTGCGTGTCTGGAGGATGAAAGAAATCAATGCGAAAATTATGATACCTGTGCAACAGTTGAATTCTGGGAAGGATTATATCGTGTTGTAAACGAGTATCTGGATGGCACAACGCTCTATGATTTATTGGAAGTTCAGAAGTCGAAAATGGGCGGAAATTATTACATTTAGCACTGGACAAAATAAAAAATGTATGATAATATAATTGAGCACGATTTTTAGTTGTATTTTACGATGCGTGGCTCAGTTTGGTAGAGCGCTGCGTTCGGGACGCAGAGGTCGCAGGTTCAAATCCTGTCGCATCGACTAAAGCCTTATTTTACGAAGGCTTGAGGGAATCATCAAGGATAGAAAAATTACTTAAGTTTACTTAAGATTTTTGCGTCGGAGCAGTAACTTTCGCATTTCTTTCTTTGATGATTTTTTGTTTTTCAGTAGGGTTGACGTATCATAAGTATCATATATTTCGTTCACTTCGGGAGTATAGCCAAGCATATTTGCTATCATAATTATCGGAACACCGTTTCTTCTTTCTAAATAGAAACGAGCTTAAAGCTAAACAATTCTCCAATAAAATAAGGCAGTTGTTGTGAAAAACGGACTGTTTCCACCGGTTATTCACAATCAACTGCCTTTGGTTAATGAATATCAAGTTTTTTTCTATACGAAAGCTTTTCATGGTTGCTTTCTGGATATTTTTTCAAGAGTACACTGTCAGCAACCCATTCGCATCTTAATCTAAAACTGCACTGCTGGCAACTGATAAAGCCTGTTCCTGGATTTTCCATGAAGGTGGCTCTGGCGAACATTGACTCATAAATATAGTAAGCATATCTTTTTGTGGATAAATATTAAATACAGTACCCCAATAACCATGCCAACCCCAAGAACCATTTCCCATATAATTGAAAGTTGTATTATATTCTTCCTGTACATTGGCCATATATCCCCAAGCGTGTCCATAGAATTGATCTCTTTTACTTCCTACATGATTCATGGAAATTAATTCAACTGCATGTCTGCTGATGATACGAACTCCATCTAATTCCCCACCGTTAAGAAGCATTTGTGCAAAGCGAAAATAATCGTATGTAGTACCCATTAATCCGCCTGCACAGTTGAAAAACTTTTTATTTGTTCCAAATGGCACACGAGTGTCATCTGTACCTGGCACATCAAGTTCTGTAAGTTTTTCCCCTGTTCCAGCAGCGTAAACATAAGGAAAACGATCCCATTTTTCTTTGCTTGGGAAAAAAGCAGTATCTTCCATGCCCAATGGTTCAAATATGTTCTTTTGCAAATATTCATCTAATGGCAATCCTGATACAATTTCAACAATTCGGGCAACTGTCAGCATGGACGAGTTAGAGTACTCCCATATTTCACCAGGTTGTGCCGCCAATGGTAATGGAGCTAACAAATTAATATATTCTTCTAATGTCAGATCAAGATCATGCATGGCATCATTGATTCCGGCATCTCTCATACATGCAGCGCTATAATCACGTCCTGGATCTCCTGATGACCATGTAGATACAATGCCGGATGTCATGGCCAATATATCATGGACAGTTATTTCACGAACGGCATCAACAAGTTGAACTTTGTCATCGACTACTTTTGCAACTTTTTTTGAGGCAAATGCAGGGATATAGCGTGAAACAGGATCTGAAATCATTATTTTTCCTTGATCTACTAATTGCATTAAGGCAACTGTACCAACCATTTTAGACATGGAGGCTAAACGGAACATACATTCTGTATCCATAGCCTTGTCTTCATCTGCATTTCCATATGCTTTAAAATGAGCTATTTTTCCATGGCGAGCCACCAAAACAACAGCACCTTTTAATGTTTTATCATCAAATGCTTTTTTCATTACTTCCTCATAGTTATTCAACACAGATGATGATAGCCCAATTTCTTCTGGGTTGGAAATTAATTCCTTATATTCTCGCATACTATTTCCTCCTCCTTTTAAATTATATCTTTAAGTTATATCTTCTATAATTAAATATTATATCAGCATTTTAATATATATCTGTTGTGTAATAAAACTAAAAAAGCAATATTATATTGTGTTATCGAAACAATTATTTGATATAAAATTAAGATTGCAGACTTTTCTTGCAATGAGATTCAGGGTATGCTATATTATAGGCATAAAGAAAGAGCAATCGCCCACAGGAGGTTGACCGATAATTGAGATAGCAATACCACCCGTCTACCGACCAAAGTATTAGGGTGGTTTTGCTATGTGTGGATACTTACAAAACGTAAAAATGATACAACATACATAGCTTTATTTCGCGATCTCTCGTTTAGGTTCAAAAGCTATATGGATGTTCTATTAAAAAAGGGGGATGAAATATGTTAGCGTTTTTCATATGGAGTATTTTAAGTATCTTTTTCATTTTTCTTGGAATACGTGCTTTTGTGTCAAAAAAAGAAGTACCATTTGGTTTTTGGGCGAATGCGGAAGTGTTTCCGGTAGAAAACGTAAAAGGGTATAATCGTGCAGTCGGAAAATTATTTTGTATCTTTGGAATTGTGAATGTTTTTTTGGGAGTACCGCTTTTAAAAGGACAAAATTCGCCATATGCCGTTATTTCAATTTTAGGATGTATGATCGAGGCGATTGCCGCAATGACAGTCTATGTGACCGTAATAGAGAAGAAATATCGCAAAAGATAAAGAGTAGAAAGGAAAATTGCCATGCGTAAATATATTTTGCTGTTTTTGGTTTTTTGTCTGTTTTTGACAGGCTGCGCGCAAAATGAAGTAGGGTATGAACAGGAAAAAGACGACACAAAGGTGACAGAAGGCGGCACTTTAGAGGTACATTATATAGATGTTGGACAAGGAGATGCCACTCTGATCAAATGTGGAAGTCATGCGATGTTAGTCGATGGCGGAAATAATCATATGGGTACAGCAGTGCAGCTTTATTTGGAGAAACAAGGAGTAAAATCTTTGGACTATATAATTGGAACTCATCCAGATGCGGATCATATTGGCGGTCTGGATGTTGTTGCATATAAATTTGATTTTCACATGATTCTTATGCCCGATTATGAAAAGGATACGAAGACTTACACAGAACTTGTAGACGTGATCAAGGGAAAAAATCAAAAGATTACATATCCCATCCCGGGAACAAGCTATTCTTTAGGAGAAGCAAAATTTACAATTCTTGCTCCAATTTCTGATGATTATGGTTCCAACGCCAATAACTATTCGATCGCGTTTCGCCTGACTTATGGGGAGACTAGTTTTCTCTTTACAGGGGATGCAGAGCAGGAATCGGAGTCTGAGATGTTGAGTAGCGGGGAAGAATTGGCAGTGGATGTCTATAAAGTGGCGCATCACGGGAGCGATTCTGCCAGCACACAGGAATTTATGAAGGTGATCTCCCCGAAATATGCGGTAATCAGTTGTAAAGAGGGAAATTCGTATGGACATCCCCATGCAGAAGTACTCAACCGTTTACGTCAAATGGGAATTGAAATTTTTCGAACGGATGAACAGGGAAGTATTATAGCTGTTTCCGATGGAAAACATATTTCATGGAGTGTCTCGCCATCGACGTCCTGGCAGACTGGAGAGCGAAAAGAGTCTGACCGAGAGGATATTCCGGAAAAAGATCAGACTGTTTCACAACAGGAAACGGAATCTGTCAGTTATATTCTCAATACTAATACAAAGAAGTTTCATAAAGTAACCTGTAAAAGTGTGAGCCAAATACAAGAGGAAAATAGGGAAGAGAGCGGTTTAAAACGCGATAAACTGATAAAAGAGGGATATCAACCGTGTAAAAATTGCAGTCCATAGTTTATTGAATCAAAAGGAAGGTAGTGATAAAATAAATGCATGAAAAGATTGGAGAGTGAAATGGACAGAGAAAAAAAGTATGCGCTTTTAATTGATGCAGACAATGTTTCACCAAAGTATATAGATTTGATACTTCGTGAGACAAAAGCATTGAGGAATGTCAGCATTCGCAGAATTTATGGAGATTGGACAGAGATCGGAAAAAATACTTGGAAAGAATGTCTCCTTGAAAATTCTGTCACCCCGATTCAGCAGTACAGTTATACAATTGGAAAAAACGCATCTGATTCGGCTATGATTATCGATGCGATGGATATTTTATATACAAGAGATGTAGACGGTTTTGTGCTTGTTTCATCAGACAGCGATTTTACAAAATTGGCAATGAGACTTCGGGAATCCGGAAAATATGTGGTTGGAATGGGTGAGAGTAAAACACCCTCTCCGTTTGTCAAGGCATGTGACCAGTTCAAGACGCTGGATATTCTGATACGCAGCGTAATGGGAGAAGAAATTTCTGGAAAAGAGAAGAGCAGGATGGCAAAACCGATTCGCAAAAAAGAAACCGATATGGATATTGTACCAATTACAAACTTACGTGAAATCAAAGCCACAATTTTTTCACTGTTAAAAGAGCACTCTGATGAAAGCGGTTGGATGTTTTTAGGGGAACTGGGAAATATGGTATTAAAACTCTATCCAGATTTTGACTGCAGAAATTATGGTTTTCCAAAATTGAGTAATCTGCTGGAATCTTTTAAAGATGTGGAAGTAAGGAGAGAGATGGCAAAGGACAGTCATAATCAGTTGGTCTATGTAAAAAGAAGGGATTCTTAAAAAATAAGTGTATATTTTTATTTTTGCCAATTGATGTTAATTTGAAATTGTTGCACTTGGTCTCATAAATTTTTTAAAATGGGTGCATAATAAAGAAAACATAATAAAAAGGAGGAAGAAATTTGAAATTTTTTAGAAATTTGCAGTACAAGAGTGTCGCCATGGAATTGACAAAAGGAGAGGAAGGAAAAAGTCTGACTTACGAGGAGATGACAGCGGGAGATTCCGATGCTGCAACAGAGAAACATGTTCCGGTTGTGACAAAAAATGGACAGAAATTGACAGTCGATATAGGGAGTGTCCCACATCCGATGCAGGCGGAACATTCGATTTTATGGGTTGCTGTGGAGACAAACTTGGGTGGTCACTGGATTAATCTGAGTCCGGAAAAAGATCCGAGAGCTGAGATCGAATTACAGAGTGGGGAAGAGGCAAAGACCGTTTATATTTACTGCGACCTTCATGGACTCTGGAAGACAGAAATGTAAATAAAAAATTCATTGATTTGAATGAGTTGAGAAAAGATGCGGCGATTGCGGCATCTTTTTTATCGTATAATTAGATAAAACTTTATAAGATTAAAGCATTAAATAGTTAAAATATATTGCCAAATCAAAAATTTCATACTAAAATAGAGAAGATGAGTATATACAAGAAAAGGAGATAAACAGATGAGCTATGTAGATGAGGTACTCGTAAGAGTACGTGAGAAAAATGCGTCTGAACCGGAATTTCTTCAGGCAGTGACAGAAGTGTTGGAGTCTTTACGTCCAGTGATCGATGTGAATGAAGAGTTATATCGCAAGGAAGCATTATTAGAGCGTCTCTGCGAGCCAGACAGACAGTTTAAATTCAGGGTGCCTTGGGTAGATGATAAGGGACAAGTTCAAGTGAATACAGGATATCGTGTACAGTTTAACAATGCGATTGGACCATATAAGGGAGGCCTCAGATTACATCCTTCTGTAAATATTGGTATTATCAAGTTTTTAGGATTTGAGCAGATTTTCAAAAATTCTCTTACAGGTCTTCCGATTGGAGGAGGTAAAGGCGGAGCTGATTTTGATCCAAAAGGAAAATCAGATCGTGAGGTCATGGCATTTTGTCAGAGCTTTATGACAGAACTTTGCAAATATATCGGTGCAGATACAGACGTACCAGCAGGTGATATTGGAACAGGGGCTAGAGAGATCGGCTATATGTTTGGTCAGTATAAGAAGATAAAGAGTATCTATGAAGGTGTGCTGACAGGAAAAGGATTATCCTATGGAGGTTCTCTTGCCCGTACAGAAGCTACAGGTTATGGTCTGCTATATCTGACAGAAGAGATGCTAAAATGTAATGGTCATGATATTAAGGGAAAGACGATCTGTGTATCCGGTTCCGGTAATGTTGCAATTTATGCAACGCAAAAAGCGCAGCAGTTAGGTGCGAAAGTGGTGACAGTATCTGACTCCACAGGGTGGATCTATGATCCGGAAGGAATCGATGTAGAGCTGTTAAAAGAGGTAAAAGAAGTAAAACGTGCACGTCTGACAGAATATGCAGCGGCGAGATCGAGTGCAGAATATCATGAGGGACGCGGTGTGTGGACCATTAAATGTGACGTTGCGCTTCCATGTGCGACTCAGAATGAGCTCTTATTAGACGATGCAAAAGCATTAGTCGCAAATGGCTGCCTTGCAGTAGCAGAAGGCGCTAACATGCCTACCACCTTAGAGGCGACACAGTACTTACAGGAGAATAAGGTATTATTTGCACCTGGAAAAGCAGCAAATGCGGGTGGTGTTGCGACTTCCGCATTGGAGATGAGTCAGAATTCTGAGAGATTAAGCTGGACGTTTGAGGAAGTCGATGCAAAACTTCAGAGCATCATGGTAAATATTTTCCATAATTTAGATAATGCGGCGAAGCGTTATAATATGGAGGGCGATTATGTTGCCGGAGCTAACATAGCAGGGTTTGAAAAAGTGGCGGAAGCAATGATCGCCCAAGGTGTTTGTTAATAACCGAATTCTCAGATAAAAATGATAGGAAGAAGTCTCTTAAACTTAGTGTTTATGAGACTTTTTCTTTATATGTCGATATGATAAAAATGAAGAGGAAATATAAAATTTTAATGCAAAAATACCGGAGATAGATTATAATCAAACCTACATTCGCGCT
>JAAVYC010000144.1 GCA_022790905.1 Lachnospiraceae bacterium
AAAGCATGGAAATATGAATATAAATATCGTCGGGGCGGCAAAACGTTATGTGCACTATATGCAAGAGAAAATTGTGTGGGATTTATGATTATCTTAGGGAAAAACGAAAGATTAAAATTCGAGACAGATAGAGATAATTATTCAAAAAAAGTTCAAAGAATTTATGATGAAACCCAAACTTATCATGATGGGAAATGGCTAATGTTTGAGCCAATGGATACTACTTTGTTTGACGATTTTATGGGACTGTTGAGAATCAAAAGAAGGCCAAACAGAAAGTAGTTTATGATCGTGTCATTAGCCAATGGGATAGATTTTTCAATAGAAACGTAATGGCCAAATTTCCGTTTGTTGAGAAGTTGAATAGGATAAAAGTTGGAATAGAGTAAAATAAAAGGGAAGATCATAGGCGCAGTATAGGCGCGTATGATGAGTGATTATGATATATTGATACGGAAAAGTGTTGAATTTCAAGTAATGAAAAGATTACAAATATGTTAGGATTGTAAAATTAAGTAAAAATGCTTATAATATGAATCAAAACATTTTCTAGTGTGCCCGCCTAATGATTTTGTGTTTATTTTAGTGGAAGAAATAATAGATTTGGTTTTCGACCACTACATAACTTTTTCATTTTCAATTCTGCAATTTTTAGAACAAATGCATTTATATGACGAGCTTTTTTAGGGCAAATAGTCATACATTGCAGACAAGAGATGCAGATATTGGTGTCGCATTTCCGATAATTGTCGATAGGTATGGCATGAACCGGACATTTTTCATAACATAAGCCGCAATCAATACATTGTTTGTCCGCTTTGGGAGTGATAGGAATTGATACATATTTTCGGTAGGGGTTATTTCCTGGAACTTTTATTGGGGAAAACGGTTCTTTTAAAATATTTTGGCACTGGATAGAGAACTGTTTTAATTCCTCTATGTCGTCAGAATCCGGGCGTTTGGCGCCGTATTTTGGCATTACCGAATGTCTTGTGACAGCGGCAATGGCACAATAGCATAAAAAACCGGACTGTTCCATAGTATCTTTTAATTCTAAAAGTGTATCATCAAAAGCTCTGTTTCCATAAGTAGAAATTAAAATTGCCTTTGCGTTGTTTCCCTGTAGGTGTTGTAATATTGGGATAATAAATTGAGGAACTCGCCCGCTAAAGCTAGGAACCGACACAATACAAAGATCATTTTCATGAAAAGTGATAGATGAATCCACTTTGGGAAAATCAGATAGGTCTATATATTCTTTTTGGCAATCCCATGCGGAACAGATCATATCTAGAACTTTTTTTGTTCCACCAGTGGGACTAAAATATAAAGCATAAAGTTTCATTTACTTTCTCCATTTCATAAATTTGCTTATGTTCGTATGTTTTTTGTATGTTACATATCGTATGATTCCTAGATCATTTCTTGGATTTTATTCCTCTATATTTTAGCATGATTCGGATAATAAAGTAATAAAAACGCTAAATATAGTGAAAAATAAATGTAATAAACCATATGGGCAGTTATGATGAAAATACGAAAAAAGCGTATGAAAGATTTCTATGCGGACTGGGATTACAGAATGAATAATTTTACCGTATGATCAGGATATAAAAGAGAAAGTTTTAGGCAGAACAATCAAACAGATTTGTGAAAGGGATAAGAGCTTATGTATGATGTAAATATTCTACATTTCATTGAGGGAGCAAAGCAGGCGATGGGGCTGACTGTGATTATTGATGTTTTCAGGGCGTTTTCACTAGAATGCTATTTGTATGATATGAATGTAAAACAGATACGCCCTGTTGGAACGATAGAGGAGGCCTTTTCTCTCAAAAATCGTATACCGGGCAGTATTTTGATAGGAGAGCGGCAAGGGAAAAAATGCGATGGATTTGACTACGGAAATTCGCCGTCGACTATAAAGAAAGATGTGGCAGGAAAAACGATTATACATACCACCAGCGCGGGTACTCAGGGAATTGTCAATGCCGTTCATGCAAATGAAATTATTACAGGAAGCTTGGTCAATGCAAAAGCAGTAGCCGAATATATTATGGAAAAAAAGCCGCAGACAGTTTCGCTTGTATGTATGGGGAACAGCGGTGTTAGTTTCGCGCCGGAAGATGATTTGTGTGCAGCGTATATCGAAAGTCTTCTAGAGAACAGAGAGTTTGATCTTGAGCAAAAGATCTGCTGTCTGAGAAATAATGGCGGTGAACATTTTTTTGATAAAGCCAGACAACATATTTTTCCGGAAGCAGATTTTTATCTGTGTGTAAAATATAATCAATTCCCTTTTGTCATTGAGATAGAAAAAGATGAGATGGGGTTTGTTGCAAATAAAAAAGTTGTCGGCGAAAACAAAATCAAAGGGAATCTGTTGTACGAAGGAGAATTTTGATGGAAATTGTGTACTGTAAGTGAAAGAGATGTTAGTAATGTGGCAGTTGTAATTATAAAAGGAGTGATTTATATGGCGAAGACAGCATGGATTTTTTCATACAAACTCAAGAAAAATGTGAGTGAGGAACAATTTATTGAACGGACGCAAAAGTTACATGATGAAATTATTTCTAAAGCAAAAGGGTTTATTTCCTGGGAACACTATCGGCAAGATAATGTGTGGACTGATTTTGTTCTCTGGGAGACAGAAGAGGACGCAAATAATGCCACAACGGTAGGAAAGGGAAAAGAAATAACAGAAGATTTCTATGCCTGTATTCAGATGCATACCTGTAGAGCGTTGATTTCAAAATTTGTGAAAGAATATTAGTGGTGTTTTTGCCAAGATAGATCAATAATTTATCTATAGTATGTTGCATTTATAAATGACGGGAAGAGGTGTGAATATGGCGAATCAATATAAGATTATTGACAAAAAGAAATGGGACAGGACGCTGCACTGTATGATTTTTAGAGATTGTATTGAACCGGCATTTTGTGTGACATTTGAGGCAGATATCACGGCATTTAAACGTATGGCGAAAAAACGGGGACTTTCCTTTACTATGGCCATGGTATATGCTGTCTGCAAATGCGCAAATGAGGTGGAAGCATTTCGTTATCGGTTTGTGGATGGGAAAATTGTGCTATTCGATAAGATTGATACGGCATTTACATATTTGAATAAGGAAACAGAACTGTTCAAAGTAGTGAATGCTCCTATGTTGGATGATCTAAAAGAATATTGTGAATTGGCAGCGAAAATAGCAAATGAGCAGACGGAATATTTTACAGGGCCGTTGGGAAACGATGTCTTTCAGTGTTCTCCTATGCCGTGGGTTACGTATACACATATTTCTCATACAAATTCTGGAAAAAAAGACAATGCGACGCCTCTATTTGACTGGGGAAAATATTATGAGAGAGATGGAAAAATAAGGATTCCGATCTCAGTACAGGCACATCATTCCTTTGTGGATGGGCTGCACATCGGGCAGTTTGTAGAGAAACTACAAAAATATTTTGATGAGTCAGAGGGATCAAATGAAGTATAGGATAGCACGGATGGAAGATGCGAGAAAACTTACAGCCATTGTCCAGGAAACAATCGCAGAAATATATCCTAAATATTATCCGAGAGAGGTTGTAGATTTTTTGGGACAGTTGCACTGTTATGAAAATATTATGAGAGATATCCAGAGGTGCGTTGTCTGTATATTTAGAAGATAACGGTATAATTGTCGGTACAGGGAGTCATGAAAAGAATCATATAACCAGGGTATATGTAACTCCCCAATATCAGAATAAAGGATATGGAAATGATGAAAAACGGAGATACGAATTTGTGAAAGAATATAGAATTATGATTGTAGATGATGAGCCGGATATTCTAGATTTACTTGAAAGGGCTCTTAAAATGGAGGGTTATGAACATATTCTAAAAATAAGTCATGGACGTTCCGCGATAAACAGTTGTAGAGAAAACCATCCCGATCTCATTATTTTAGATGTGATGCTTCCAGATATGGATGGATATGAGGTCTGTAAACAGATTCGGGAATTTTCTCTTTGCCCAATCTTGTTTCTTTCCTCTAAAAATGATGAGTTGGACAAAATACTCGGTTTAGCGGTCGGCGGAGACGACTATGTGACAAAACCGTTTAGTCCAAAAGAAGTAGCATATAGAGTGAAAGCGCAGTTGCGGCGTACAGCGTATAGACAGAGTCCATTTCAGCAGGATGTGATTAAAATTGGAGAGCTGATGATTGACCCGGAGGGCTGCAGGACGCTGAAAGGAAATGTGCCCATAGAGTTGACGGCAAGAGAATTTGAGATCTTGCAGTATTTGGCAGAAAATAAGGGGCGTGTGATAAGCCGTGAGCGCTTATATGAAACGATTTGGGGTGAGGACAGTGATGGGTGTGATAATACAGTGATGGTACACATTCGTCATCTGCGTGAAAAACTAGAGGAGGATCCTTCGGCTCCGAGATATATTATTACGATGAAAGGGTTGGGATATAAGTTGGTGAATCCATATGAGACATAAAACAAATATCAATCCGTTTCTTCGTATCTTTCTTTTTGTAGCGGTCTTAGTCGTGATTGCGATTGCTGCAGCGATTGGTCTCTTTTATTATATGTTTGGAATAACCGAGCCGGAAGGCCTGAGCTTGGCTTCCTGGCCCCATATATTTACCGATAATTTTTCGACTTGGATGGAAAATGAGGATGGAAATCTAAAAATAGAAGAGATTGCGATAAACCGTTTGGATGAGTATGGATTGTGGCTGCAAGTCATAGATGAAACGGGAAAAGAAATTTTTTCTCACAATAAACCGGTAGATTATCCTGTAGACTATTCTGCATCCGAACTGATAGCATTGAGTACAAATACTTATGAGAACGGTAATACTGTTTTTGTGGGCAACTTTGAAGAGTCTGACCAGATCTGGAATTATTTGATTGGCTTTCCTTATGCTATAGGAAAACACATGCTCTACTATAACGGTGAAAATGTCGGACGTCTCTCACCGGTTTTTCGGATGGGAATTTGTTTTGTGTTGGGCTTTATTATCATTTTTGTCTTCGTGTATGGGTTTTGGATTACAAGACATCTCGGAAAGATTACAAAAGGAATCGGGAACTTATCGCATCGCTCCTATTCGCCGCTTCCGGAAAGAGGGATGTTTCGTGAAATCTATAGAGAACTCAATAAAATGAATATGGAAATCCAAAACAGCGATCAGGTGCAAAAAAATACTGAGCGGACACGTAGGGAATGGATTTCTAATATCACACACGATTTAAAAACCCCACTTTCTCCAATTAGAGGGTATGCGGAGTTGTTGGTTGATGACCCTGTACAAAATAGTGAGACTATACAGGAATACGGGAACACTATTTTAAAGAATACCGATCACGTGGAAAAATTGATAGATGATTTGAAATTGACTTATCAGCTGGAAGCCGGTGTGCTGCCGTACCATCCAAGAAAAATACGACTTATCCATTATCTGAGAGAGGTAGTCATTGATCTTGTAAATGATCCCGCATTTTGCGATCGAGAGATAGAGTTTGAAAGTGATGCGGAGGAGATAATTGTCTGCACTGATGTGGATTTATTCCGTCGTGCTATGGGAAACCTTATCGTCAATGCTTTGACGCACAATCCATCGGAAACAAAAATAGCGGTGATTGTAAGTTTCAACGGGAAAAATGAAGTATCTATTATTGTGAGAGATAATGGAAGAGGGATGAGTCAGGAGGAACAGTCAGAGTTATTTCACCGATATTATAGAGGGACAAATACAGAGGAAAAACCGGAGGGCAGCGGTCTGGGTCTTGCAATTGCAAAGCAGATTGTGATACTTCACGGTGGAGATATTTCTGTAAAAAGTAAAGCACATGAGGGGACGGAATTTATAGTTTCACTGCCGATAAAACCGTAAGAAAATATGATAATTAAAGTAAAATTAAGATACAGAAAAGTGCAGTTTAAGATGGATGATTTATGCTATGAGGTATAAGTCATCTATTTTTTATTGGGAGGTTTTTATATGGAATTACAACTACAACAGTTGAATAAGCAATATGGAACAAAGCGCGCCGTTGACAATATAAATGCCCGGTTTGTACCAGGGATCTATGGCTTACTTGGGGCAAACGGCGCTGGAAAGACAACGCTGATGCGAATGATATGCGGTGTCTTAAGAGCCACTTCCGGGGCCATTTATTTCAATGGGAAAATGATACAGGAACTGGGTGAGAAGTATTACACTCATTTGGGTTACATGCCGCAGGATTTCGGATTTTATCCCGATTTTACTGCTCGTGAATTCATGTTATATATGGCAGCTGTAAAAGGATTGGACAAGAAAAAAGCGAAATTCCGGACAGAAGAATTACTCCAAATGGTCCATTTGCAGGATGTAGCGAATAAAAAAATTAAATGTTATTCCGGCGGTATGAAGCAACGTTTAGGAATTGCACAGGCAGAATTGAACAATCCATCTATTCTGATCTTAGATGAGCCGACGGCAGGGCTTGATCCCAAAGAGCGTGTGCGTTTTCGCAATCTTATCTCAAACTTTGCAAAAAAGAAAATTGTCATCCTGTCAACGCATATTGTGTCGGATGTTTCCTATGTTGCGGACACAATTTTAATGATGAAAAACGGCAGATTTTTACTGCAGGAACCAATGGATACAGTCACGGATAACATCAGAGGAAAAGTGTGGGAAGTATTGGTTGATGAGCAAAAGGCGGCAGAATACAGTGAACAATACTCCATTGTAAATTTGCATCATGAGAACAATATGGTACGGCTGCGAATTGTGAGCGAAGATGCACCGACAGCGGATGCGGTTACGGCAGAGCCAAGTTTGGAGGATTTATTTTTGTACTATTTTAGAGAGGAAATTTGGGAGGAGAAATCACATGTTAATAAAATATGAGTTTTTAAAACTGTTGCGTAAAAAATCTACATTTATTGTGATAATAGTCAGTTTGGTTTTGACGGCGTTTCTCTTTGGACTTCCAATTATGCAATATCAGACCTATCATCAGGGCGGTGTGGCAAAGGGGAAAAAAGGCATTGATTACGAAAAAGAGTACTATTTAGGTTTGGCAGGTCCGCTGTCAGAAGAATACATTACCAAAACCATTCTGGAAGTGCAGCAGCTTTTTCAAAATCCAGATCATGTCGGTTACGATGGAAATGAAAAGTTTTTGATTGGAGCTGCTTATTGGAAAGGGATTGCACCGAGGGAAAAGTTGCTGAATATGATTGTGAAGGCTTATGATAGACCGAATGAAAATTCTGCTTATGACAGACTTTCTGATCTGGATATAACGGATGGTGCGAATTTCTATCGGGCTATGGAAACGAAAATGGAAGCGCTGTTAAATGATCCCTCCCGTGAGCTTTCAGAGGAACAGAAAGAATATTGGAGCAATATGACGCATAAGATAGAGTTTCCTTTACGATACGGATATTTTGGAGGCTGGGAAATTATTATGAGCAGTCTTGAACTTTTGATGTTTGCGATATTAGCCATCTGTATTATCATAGCGCCTGTTTTTTCCGGTGAATACCAGGCTGGAACAGATGCCGTGATTTTATCGGGAAAATACGGAAAGACAAAACTGGTCACAGCAAAGATTGTGGCATCATTTTTATTTGGAATCCTTATATTTACACTTCATATGGCTGTGGCGTTTGGATTACCGCTCGCGGCGTTTGGCACAGACGGCTGGAATCTTCCTGTACAGATTGCAAATGTAACGATACCGTATCCATTTACATTTTTGCAGGCAGCTCTTTTGAGTATTGGAGTTATCTATTTGGTACTGTTTGCAATGATCGGTCTGACACTCCTCCTCTCGTCGGGGATGAAAACATCATATCTTGTACTGATGGTACTGATACCGATTCTTTTCATTCCGATGTTTCTGACGCCGAATGGAACGACAGGGACATATAACCTGATATTATTTTTATTGCCTTATCGGGCTATCATGCCTGAAATAGGCAAATATATTTCCTATCAGTTTGGCAATTTGATTCTCGATGCGTTTTCTGTAAAGGCCATCCTGTATACATTTTTGACGCTAATTATGCTACCGCTTGCAAGATTGGGATTTAAAAGACATCAGGTTGTGTAAAAGAGAGGAGGCCATGAAGATAAATTCTTTTATTGTTAAAGTTTTTATGGTATGCTATCTTATAAAAAGGGTAAGCTGGTAAACAATGTAATTTGTTACCATATTATCGAAACTTATCATGAATATATTTAGGGAGATCATATTTATGAGAAGAGGAGACAGAGAGATTACAGATTTTACAAAAATGATGGATATTTTAAAGATTTGTGATTGTTGCAGGCTAGGATTGATCGATACTGACGAGACATATATCGTTCCTATGAATTTTGGATATGAGGAATGGGATAAAAATCTTGTATTATATTTTCACTGTGCAAAAGAGGGCAGGAAAGTCGATCTGATTCCGAGACAAAAAGAAGTGTCGTTTGAGATGGACACGAAGAAGGGACTAATCACAAAAGACAGTGCGTGTCAACTTTCTTATAGCTATCAATGTATTATGGGAAAAGGAAAGCTGGAAATCATTCAAGATCATGATGCAAAGATTCATGGACTGCGAAGCATCGTGTCCCATTATGCGGATGTTACCGATCTGGAATTTAAACAGGAAATGGTAGAGGCGGTTATGATTTTAAAACTGACCGTCTCTGAGTGGTCCTGTAAAGAGCACTAATATAAAGTCATAAAATTCTAATTTTAAAGAAATTGTGATAATAGGAGAGGTAACGTGTCAGAATTAACATCTATGATGAATATTGGGAAAGAAATGAAGAGAAAGCTGACAACGGTTGGGATTAGTTCTCCTGAGGAATTAATTCAGTTAGGTGCAAAGCAGGCATTTTTAAGACTAAAGCAGACATATCCCAATATTTGTCTGGTACATTTATATACATTAGAGGGGGCGATTCATAATATAAAATACAATTGTCTTTCGGAAGATAAGAAGAAAGAGTTAAAAGAGTTTAGTGAATTTTGTAAGTATTAGAAGGGGGCAGAAATTGAGGAGATTCATCAGGATTAGGAGGCAGTTTTTATGAGCAAAAAAATCGGTTTGAAATAGCATACAAAGAGGATAATGCACTTATAAAGGGTTTAAAAATGGTGCTTGTTGATAAAGAGACAGGAGTGAATTATCTTTTTATGCAGTCGGGATATGCAGGTGGATTGACGCCTTTATTAGATGCGGATGGGAAGCCGATTGTCACCCGATAAATTACAGTTTGAATCTTATATTTGACATGAAAAGCACGCGAAGCGTGTTTTTTTATTTTACCGGAAAGAACCTTCTCATACTTTTGCTTTTTTCTATTTATGGTAATGAAAGAAAAAATTGTGTTGACTCTGACGTTGCGTAATAGTTTATGGTATAGTTACACGGGAGGAGGAACAAATTATGATGACAGTAAACGAGGTAAGCAGGCTGGCGGGAGTGAGCGTACGCACC
>JAAVYC010000145.1 GCA_022790905.1 Lachnospiraceae bacterium
ATGCGGATAAAATTTGTGTGGATGAAGAGATGGTTCGTCTCAGAAGTCACATCAAAGGCATGGAAAGTGCCCTAGAAGAGGGCGGCAGCATTGGAAGAAAACTGGATTTTATTGCACAGGAGATGAATCGTGAGGCGAATACGATTCTCTCGAAGGCAAATGATCTTGTCATTTCTGATACGGGAATCAATTTAAAGACGGACATTGAAAAGATACGAGAACAGATACAGAATGTTGAGTAACGGAGCGAAGGAGAGGGAATGGTATTAGAAAAAAAAGGAATTTTGATCGTGGTTTCCGGTTTTTCCGGTGCTGGAAAGGGAACGATTATGAAAGAGCTTTTAAAAAGACATCCGAATGTCTATGCTCTTTCCATTTCTGCAACGACGAGAAAACCAAGAGTGGGAGAACAAGACGGTGTAGACTATTTTTTTAAGACCAAAGAAGAATTTGAACAGATGATTGAAAATGGCGATTTAATTGAGTATGCGCAGTATGTCGGCAATTACTATGGAACGCCAAAGCCTTACGTAGATAAACAATTAGAAGCCGGAAAAGATGTTATTCTAGAGATTGAGATACAGGGCGCGTTTGAAGTTAAAGAAAAATTTCCGCAGACTGTTCTGCTTTTTGTGACACCTCCGTCTGCGCAGATTTTAGAAAAACGCTTGGTTGGACGTGGAACAGAGGATCGTAAAACGATTGCTCAAAGACTTTCACGTGCAGCGGAGGAAGTAGAGAAAATGGATCATTATGATTACTTAATTATCAATGATGATTTGGAAAAATGTGTGAAAAAGGTACACCAGATTTTAAGAGATGAGCATCTGCGCATCAGTCGGAATCAGGCGGCCATCAACCAAATTCGGCAGGAATTGCAAGAGTTTTCGAAAGGAGAGTATGGAATATGATACATCCATCTTATGTAGATTTAATGAAGGTCATGAACAGTGACGTGGTAATTGGAGAGGAACCTGTAGTCAACAGCCGTTATTCTATTGTGATTGCGGCGTCAAAACGGGCAAGACATATTATTGCTGGAGATGAGCCTATGTTGGAGGGTAACGAAAAGAAACCGCTGTCTGTTGCCGTACAAGAGTTGTACGCGGGCAAAGTAAAGATTGTGGGAGAAGATACCGGAGAAGAAGAAGATCTATGATGAAAATCCTGTTTATATCGCTAGGATGTGATAAAAATCTAGTAGATACAGAGTATATGATCGGTATTCTAGGAGAAAAAGGATATGCCTTTACAGATGAGGAAGCGGAAGCCGATATCATTGTGATCAACACTTGTTGTTTTATCAATGATGCAAAAGAAGAGAGCATTCAGATGATTCTGAGAATGGCAGAATACAAAGAGATGGGAAGCTGCAAAGCGCTCTTAGTGACAGGTTGCTTAGCACAGCGCTACCAGCATGAGATTGAAAGAGAGATTCCACAAGTCGATGCGATCCTTGGGACAAACGCTTACGATGCGATTGCTGAGGCGCTTAATCAGGTACTCGTGGGAGGAACTTATGAGAATTTTCACGCGTTAGAAGGGCTCCCAAAAGTCAAGGCAAGGAGAGTCCTGACAACGGGCGGACATTATGCACATTTAAAGATTGCAGAGGGCTGTGATAAACACTGCACCTACTGTATCATTCCAAAAATTCGCGGCAGTTACCGAAGTATTCCAATGGAGGAATTGATTGATTCCGCCAAAGAGCTGGCCGCACAGGGAGTGAAAGAATTAATTTTAGTTGCACAGGAGACAACCCTCTATGGCATAGATCTCTATGGAAAAAAGTCTCTGCATCGGCTTTTAGATGAGCTCAATCGGATTGAGGGGATTCAGTGGATTCGGATCCTTTACTGTTATCCAGAGGAAATTGACGATTCATTGATTGCAGCGATAAAAAGAAATGAAAAGGTTTGTCACTATCTCGATTTGCCAATTCAACATGCAAATGACGAAATCTTAAAAAGGATGGGACGAAGAACAACTCAGGCAGACTTAAGGAAAATCATTCAAAAGTTGCGAAATGAGATTCCCGATATTGCTCTTAGAACGACATTGATTTGTGGGTTCCCGGGAGAGACGGAAAAAAAACATGAAGAATTGATGTATTTTATCAACGAGATGGAATTTGATCGCCTAGGGGCATTTATGTATTCTCCGGAAGAAGATACTCCGGCAGAGAGATTTCCGGATCAAGTAGAGGAAGAAATCAAACAGAGATGGCAGCAGGAAGTGATGGAATTGCAAGAAGAGATCATCTTAGAGGCCAATGAGAAATTGATTGGAAGAGAACTGTATTGTATGGTGGAAGGACAGGTATCTGGTGAAAATGTCTATGTGGGCAGGACTTATCGGGATGCACCCGATGTAGATGGCTATATTTTTATCGATACAGAAACGATCTTAGTGAGCGGCGACTTTGTAAAAGTCAGAGTGACAGGAGCTTACGAATATGATTTGATAGGAGAGATAGTATGAATTTACCAAATAAACTGACAATTATCCGCGTTATTTTAATTCCCTTTTTTGTATTTTTTATGTTAGCGCCATATTTTCCGGGATATGGAAAATATATTGCCACCTTAATCTTTATCGTAGCGAGTCTGACAGACTTAGCAGACGGTAAGATTGCAAGAAAATACAACCTGGTGACAAATTTCGGAAAGTTTATGGATCCGCTTGCGGACAAACTTTTGGTCAGCGCTGCTATGATTTGTCTCGTAGAAACAAAAAAGTTGGCATCTTGGATTGTTATCATTATCATTGCAAGAGAATTTATTATCAGCGGTTTTCGTCTAGTCGCTTCCGATAACAATATAGTAATAGCGGCAAGCTATTGGGGAAAATTTAAGACGGCATTTCAGATGTTTATGGTCATTGCCCTGATTCTCGATATCAACAATTATTATTTCAAAATTTTAGAGACAATTTTAGTCTATGTGGCGTTGATACTCACGATTGTGTCACTGGTAGATTATATTATCAAAAATAAGGCGGTACTGAGTGAACAGAAATAGTAGAGAAGAATTATTAAAATTTTTAATGGACCAAAAACTGATGATCACAACGGCCGAGTCCTGCACGGGAGGCTTGATTGCCTCTGCTATCGTGGACTTGCCTGGGGTACCAAAGATCTATCAGGAGGGATATGTGACTTATTCTAATGAAGCAAAAGAAAAGTTGCTCGGTGTTTCCTCTGAGACGATCGAACAATACGGTGTTGTCAGTGAACAGACGGCAATAGAGATGGCAAAAGGCGCGGCGAAAAAAGCTAAAGCAGATATTGCTCTTACATCTACCGGGGTTGCCGGACCGGACGGAGGTACGAAAGAACATCCCGTGGGAGAAGTCTATTTGGGTTGTTATTGCAAAGGGCGTATAAGAGCTGTACGTATGCTTGGAACGGGAAGCCGGACTGAAATCAGAATGCAGGCTGCGGAGCGCGCTTTTTGTCTTTTGGACGAGATGCTTTCGGAGGAGAGATCATGAGGATTATCGCAGGAACTGCCAAAAGCCTTCCCCTAAAAACGCTCGAGGGAAAAGACGTCAGACCGACGACGGACCGAATCAAAGAGACTCTTTTTAATATGCTTCAGAGTGAAGTGCCTGGGGCTGTCTTTTTGGATCTCTTTGCAGGGAGCGGGAGTATCGGGCTAGAAGCTCTTAGCAGAGGAGCAAAAGAGGCTTTTTTTGTGGAAAAAGAGCGTGCGGCGGCAGCGTGTATTGAAGAAAATATTCGTTTTACAAAATTCACGGATCAGTCACATCTCATGAAGATGGATGTATCCTTGGCGCTTCGGACTTTGGAGGGAAACAAAGTATTTGATATCGTTTTTATGGATCCCCCTTATCACAAATTTTTGGAAAAAGAAGTGCTGACCTATTTAGCCGATTCTGCTCTGGTTCGCGAGGAGAGTCTGATTATTGTGGAGGCTTCCGATATGACATCCTTTGATTATATAGAAGCGCTGGGTTTCTCTATAAAGAAATTAAAAAAATATAAAACAAATGTACATCTGTTTTTATATCGCAATCTATAAAAATGATGGTCAGAAAGAGAGAGAAGATGAAAAGAGCAATTTATCCAGGGAGCTTTGATCCGGTTACAAATGGGCATGCGGACATTATTTTTCGCTCAGCTAAAATTGTAGATGAATTATATGTTGGAGTTTTAAATAACAGTGCAAAAAAATCGTTGTTTTCAGTAGAAGAACGTGTTAACATGTTAAAAGAACTTACCAGTGATCTTGCGAACGTCACTGTCACTAGTTTTGCAGGACTTTTAGTGGATTACATGTGTGAGATCGATGCAAATATCATTATTCGTGGACTGAGAGCTGTCACGGATTTTGAATATGAATTGCAGATTGCGCAGACAAATCAGATTGAAAACAAGGAGATTGAGACGATATTTTTGACAACCAATTTAAAGTACTCCTATCTGAGCTCTACAATTGTAAAGGAATTTGCCTCTTATGGTGGTGACATTTCACATTTTGTTCCGAAACAATTCATAGATAGGATTTATGATAAATACAACATAAAAAATAAGAGGTGAAGTCATGAGCAGTAAGATTGAACAGATTATCGACGAAATTGAAGATTATATTGACAGCTGTAAGCCCCATAATTTTTCGAGTACGAAGATTGTCGTGAGCAGAGATGAGATAGATGAACTCTTGACGGAATTGCGTATGAAGACACCGGAAGAGATTCGGCGTTATCAGAAAATCATCAGCAATCAGGAAGCCATCATGGCGGACGCCAAAGCAAAAGCGGAGGCCATCATCGCCAAGGCGCAAGTCAAGACAGATGAGTTAGTCAGTGAACATCAGATTATGCAGCAGGCCTATGCGCAGGCAAATGAAGTAGTCATGATCGCGACAAAGCAGGCACAGGAAATTTTGGACAATGCCACAAATGATGCAAACAATATTCGATTGGGAGCAATCTCTTATACAGATGATATGTTGAAGAATTTAGAGGATAGTCTCACAAATGCAATCGATACTTCTAGGGCAAGAAGCGAAAATCTTTTGAATACCTTACAGGGATTCTTAGATGTGGTCTCTGCAAACCGCACAGAATTGGCCCCAGAGCAATTAGAAAAACCCAAGCAGGTAGAAGCACCTCAGACAGAAAAAAGCGAGAAAGAAGAAAAGCAGACTACGACTGAGGTGGCAACCGATATGCTTTAAAATTTTATATACATCTCAGATAGAGGACGCTCAGTATCAGGGTTCCAATGGAAAAAAGAAATTTGTCTCTCACATAGGCTTTTACGCTCAAAGAGGTATCCCCGATCATAGAGCTGGTCTGAGCAATGCCACTCAATCCTCCAAATGCGGTGATGGTATTACAAAGCAAAAACATCACAGTTTTTTTCAAGGAATAATTGCAAATAAACGAGATTCCATTTGTGATTTCCAAAAGACCGCTGATGCCAAGGGCAAATGCTGGAAGCCTTTTTTGCAGGAATAACAGTGGCTGACAGAGAATAGAGAAAATCACAATATAACCGCAAAGTTTGAGCAGGGTTTCAAAAGCGTTCATAATGCCGGCATCCATGATTTTAAAAGTAATTTGAGATCTTGGTGCCGCATTTTTTTGATGAACATCTATTTTTTCTGTGCGTCTCATCTGCAAAGAGCCAAAAAGCAACGGCGGCAGATAGATACAGACGATGGCCGGAAACATATAGCGGTCATTTCCAATACACTGGTGTACCATATATCCAGTGATAAATACCGGACTGATGTTATTGCAGACGGATAAAAGGATCTGTGCCTCTTTTATGGAGATCTGTTCGGTTTCTAAGAGTTGACTGACAATTTTGCTGCCAAGAGGAAATCCAAATAAAAAACCGGCCAAGAGAGGATAGACTCCCTGCGGCGAAACGGGAATGACTCTCTTGATCAACGGATGCAAAATTTTACTGAAAAAAGACAGATTATTTGTTGCAACCAAAATGTACGAAATAACAGAAAATGGGAGCAGGGCAGGCAGTATGCGTTCATACCAGAGTAGCAGACCGTTTCTAACTCCCTCCATTCCGTGGACTGGATCGATTAACATATAACACAATATGAAGATAAGCAGGATGATAAGGTATGATTTTTTCATAGTTTAATATATTAAAAATAAAAGCAGATATGAGTTCAGGAGGCGAAAAAATGAGAGTTTTAGAAAATCAGAAACCGGAAAGAGTATTCTATTTTTTTGAAGAGATTGCGGGTATTCCGCACGGTTCTTACCATACAAAGCAAATCAGCGATTACTGTATGCAATTTGCCAAAAAAAGAGGGTTAGAAGCCTATCAGGACGAATATAATAATGTGATTATCATAAAGGAAGCCACAAAAGGATATGAACAGGCGGAACCGATCATCCTACAGGGACATCTGGATATGGTCTGCGAAAAAGAGAGCGATGTGAATCTCGATTTTGAAAAGGAAGGGCTATCCCTCTATGTCGATGGTGATTTTGTCAGGGCAAGAGGCACTACACTGGGTGGAGATGATGGAATTGCTATCGCTTACGCCATGGCGCTTTTGGACTCCGATGATATCCAACACCCGAGATTGGAATGTGTCTTTACCTCTGACGAGGAAGTTGGTATGCTAGGAGCTGAAAAAATTGATCTGTCTGTGTTGAAAGGACACCGCGTTTTAAATATTGACTCCGATGAGGAAGGCTGCTTTTTGACGAGCTGCGCGGGAGGTGTGACAGCAGAGTGTCACTTTCCTACCGTTTTCGATGAGGCCGAAGGATGTAAATATCGTCTGACTCTCTGTGGATTACAGGGTGGTCATTCCGGTGGAGAGATTGCAAAAGAGCGTGCCAATGCAATTATCGAGATGGGACGTATCTTAAAATATATCGAAGAGCGTCTAGAGGTCGGGATTTGCTCACTGCAGGGCGGGTTGAAAGATAATGCAATTCCAAGAGAGAGTACCTGTGAAATTTTAATTGTCGATCAGGACCGGGAACAGTTAGAAGAGATCATCTCGGAATTAGATCAGATTTTAAAGAAGGAGTATCAGACGAGTGACCCGGCTATTGAATTGAGAGCGGAATATCTCGGCAACGGCAAGAGTCGTGTTATGGGGTATCGTTCGCAGAATAGGATCCTGTTCTTTTTGCGAAATGTTCCAAACGGTCTTCACAATATGACTGTGGAACATGGTATTCCAGAGACCTCGCTA
>JAAVYC010000146.1 GCA_022790905.1 Lachnospiraceae bacterium
ACTCTGGCTGTTATTTCCTTTAAAGAACCTGCAGCGAATAAAGCTTCTTAGGTCTTTTTCCAAATTTCCCTGTGCTGCTATAATTCCGCTTGGTTTTGGAGCGTCCTGCACCCTTACGTTAATTCTTTTACTTTCGCTCTCTTACCAATACGTCCTCTCAAGTAGTACAATTTCGCTCTTCTTACTTTACCTCTTCTTACTACTTCAATTTTCTCTACGTTTGGAGAGTGTAACGGCCATGTCTTCTCGACACCTACTCCATTTGAGAACTTACGAACTGTAAAAGTCTCGCGGTTACTTCCGCCCTGTCTCTTCAGAACAATACCTTCAAAGACCTGAATTCTTTCACGATTTCCCTCTTTGATTTTTGCGTGTACTTTTACGGTATCACCTACAGAAAATTCCGGCACTTCTGCCTTTAACTGTTCTGCCTCAATGTTCTTAATAATTTCACTTGCATTCATGTTGTTTCCTCCTATCATTTGGATGTTCTTAATACCTTTTGTAACAGAGGACCATCTCTTTCTCACAACTCTTTTACAATATCATAATTTTTTTTGTTTTGCAAGCGTTTTCTAAGCGTTTTCTACGATCGCACCCTCGCGGTATGCCCGTAATAATTTTTCCAATTCTTCGATATTTTCTTTGATCGAGCGACCCACATCTGTGTCCGCCACATTTTTCCGTCTCACATTCTGCTCAATCAGAGTGCGATGAGAATGAATATCGCTTCCCTCGCGTACTGCCTTATCTACCGATTCAAACGGCTCGTGTGCTGCAATCATCAATCCATAGGAATCGTAGATCAGGGTATACCCAGCGATCCCTGTCTTGTCCTGATAGGCTTTGGAAAATCCACCATCAATAATCAACAGTTTTCCGTTGCATTTAATCGGAGATTCCCCCTTTTTCGACTCTACCGGAATATGGCCGTTGATAATATGACAGTCATCTCCACACAATCCAAATTCCTCTAAAATCCGATTGACAATCTCCTCTTTTTCCAACAGATGATAATATGGATTTTTAGGCTCCTCATGCGTCTTTTTATCTGCAATAAAATAGCGCTCGAAGGTCGTCATCTTCTGTTTTCCAAACACCGGAGAATTTTCATTTTCCCAGACAAACCAAAAGATGTCTCTTCCCTTTTGCCTTTCACTCTTATCTAGAGAATAGTATCCTTTTCTGATATTGTGCTCTAAGACATCATAGAGTTTTTTGCCCGAATACCTTTTACCATAGACCTCTACTTCCTTAAAAGTCCCATCCTCATTTAGCGGAACACAGCCGTGATATAAAAGATTTCCGTTATAGGTTTTATAGAGGCTTCCTTTTGCCAAAAGAAAACGGACATGTTTTTGCAGACGCTCACAGTTAGCAAATGCAATCTTTAGCCGTTCTACCACATCCTCCTCTTCCTCTGACAATTTATAGGGGTCTTCTTTGTCGATGGTTGGAAAATAGGTATCTTTCATAGGATATTCTACTCCTTCTACCATCACAGTCCCCTTTTCTAAATCTATCTTATCTAACAAAAGACGATCCTGCATCTGAAATTCTGGGTGCTTTTTTATCAGCTGCCCCTCTAATTTGAACTGAATGACACTGATCGCCTTATGCATCTTTTCATCCAGCATCGCGTCTCTGAGATCATACTCTTCCTCGCGAAAATCCAGTTTGAAACATTTACAGGAATCCTCCGCATACCTTATCATGGCAAAATGTGCCAGCGGAACCAGATTGATTCCATACCCATCTTCCAAAATACTCAGGTTTCCATATTTTCCGGAAATTCGCACGACGTTGGCTATGCATGCCGTACTTCCCGCCGCGGCTCCCATCCAGAGTACATCGTGATTTCCCCACTGAATATCTACCGAATGATGTTCCATCAGTGAATCCATAATCATATGCGGATAGGGTCCCCTGTCAAAAATGTCTCCAACTACGTGTAAATGATCTACTACGAGACGGCGAATCAGATTGCAAAGAGCGATAATCAGATCTTGCGCTCTGCCTGTGCGGATCACAGAATTGATAATTTCATTAAAATAGTCTTCCTGATCCAAGACATGCGGCCTTCCATTCAATAATTCCTCTATGACATAGGCAAAATCTTTTGGCAGCGCTTTACGGACTTTAGACCGTGTATATTTCGAGGACGTGCTCTTACAGACACAGATCAGCCGATACAGCATGACACGATACCAGTCTTCTAAATTCTCTTCGCTCTTTTCTACCTGCTCTAACTTCAACTCCGGATAATAAATCAGCGCCGCCATGGATTTCTTTTCCGCCGCGCTAAAGGCATTCCCAAATTCCTCATTGATTTTTCTTCTGATCGCGCCAGAACCGTTCTTCAAGATATGCTGAAACTGTTCATATTCTCCGTGTATATCCGTAATAAAATGTTCTGTTCCCTTTGGCAGACTCAAGATTGCCTGCAGATTAATAATCTCTGTGGCAGCTGTTGCAATCGTCGGATACTGCTTTGACAATATTTTTAAATATTTAAGCTCTCTGTCCTCCATACACCTATTCTCCCTGCTCTTTTCTACTTTTCCGCTGCTTTGATCACATCGCTCATATTATAATAACCCGTCTTCTTTTCGGATAAAAATTTTGCCGCCTCAACGGCGCCTTTTGCAAAAATATTTCTAGAATATGCAGTATGCTTCAATTCAAATACTTCATCGGTTCCCGCAAAAATAGCGGTGTGCTCTCCCACGATATTGCCTCCTCTAACGGAATGGATTCCGATTTCATTCTTCCCTCTCTTTTTCATATCCTTAGTTCGATCATATTTATATTCATAGTCCTGATTCAGAGTATCCGTCAAAATTTTTGCCATCGTGAGCGCTGTTCCACTTGGCGCATCTACTTTTTGATTGTGATGTTTGTCCACAATCTCCATATCAAAACCCGCCGGCGCTAAAACCTGAGCGGCTCTTTTTAAGAGATCCATTAACGTGTTGACGGCGAGAGACATATTTGCCGATCTAAGAACTGCCGTCTTTTTTGCTGCCTCCTCCGCTTTTTGAATTTGTTCTTCGCTGAGACCTGTTGTACATAAGACAACCGGCACCTGTTTTTCTACACTGTATTCCAGCAGCGCATCTACTGCTGAAGAGGAAGCAAAATCAATGATCGCATCCATCTCTTCTTTGCAGTCCCAAAGACTCTTATAAACCGGATAATCATTTTGGATGTGATCTGAAACGTCTATTCCCGCTACAACTTCTACTTCGTCATCCTCTCTGCAAAAGTTCGTGACAACTTGTCCCATTCTTCCATTACAGCCGTGTACTACTACTCTGATCATTTTTCTCCTCCTGTATTTTGACTCAGCGGTTTTTTGCCGCTGAGCCCTATCATATCTTTCTATTTTCTATACAACCGGAAGGCCATATGTTTTCATAACTTCTTTTAAAGAATCTGTATTTTTCTCCTCCATCTCTGTAAGAGGCAAACGCACCGGACCCGCTCCCATACCCATGAGGTTCAAAGCTTTTTTCACCGGAATCGGATTGACTTCCGAAAACAGGGCATCTACCAATGGCAGTCCTTTCATCTGGATTTCCAGTGCTTTTTGCAGATTTCCGTCAAAGAAGCTCTGACACATCTCATGGACATCTTTTGGTGCGACATTCGACCAGACAGAGATGACCCCGATAGCCCCAACAGATAACAGCGGAACCACTATCCCGTCTTCGCCCGAATACATATCCAGTTTTCCGTCTGTTAAATACATCGTCTTAGAAGCCTGTGACACATTGCCTGTCGCCTCTTTTAAGCCTACGATATTTTCCACATTTTTATACAAATGCGCCGCTGTTTCCGGAAGAATGTTGCATCCCGTTCTGCCTGGCACATTATACATAATGATTGGCAGTTTCACCTCTTTTGCTATAGCAGAATAATGTTTGATCAACCCCCCCTGTGTCGCTTTATTGTAATAAGGTGTGACAATCAAAAGCCCATCTGCTCCCGCTTCCTCCGCCTCTTTTGAGAGTTGAATCGCAGTCGCTGTACAATTCGAGCCGGTTCCCGCCACGACCGGAACTCTGCCCTTTGTAAACTCGATTGCAGCTTTGATCACATCGCGGTGCTCTTCCATCGTGAGCGTAGAACTCTCACCGGTTGTGCCTGCAATGATAATACTGTCTGTTCCCTCATCAATCTGGAAATTGATCAATTCTTCCAGTTTTTCGTAATTCACCTCTAAATTTTCTTTCATCGGAGTGACGATCGCCACACCCGCTCCTTTAAAAATTGCCATATCTTTTCCTCCCTTTCTGATGTTAATGTATACCTGAACAAAAGTGCATATTTTTTTATTGTGTAATGAATCTAAAAGAATTTCTTATACGGATTCGGATATCAAAAGTTCTGAATCCTATACAAAATAAAAAGCCGACTCAGAAAAGCCGGCTTAAATTTTCGTCACAAACTCTTGATTGTAAGTCTGCGTTCTTAGATAGCGCCTCCATCTGATTGTCGATGAGAGTCATGAAATTCTTCATTTCATGCCCAAAGATACAATTGCAGCGACTGTATCCTTTCGGCGTTCTCCCCTTTCATACATCTTCTTCTGTCTCTGCCACATCTGAAGTATTACTGATGAATCACGCAACCTCTATCCTCTTATTTTTTATTATTATATCTTATTCTCTCATTTGATATGTGCTAACTATAACATTATCTGGTCGTTTTTGTCAATTATTTTTCTGATGCAATATTGTAGATCTCGTCTGCGATCTCTGCGATTCCCTCCGGAAATTTCCTTCCCGTTAAAAT
>JAAVYC010000147.1 GCA_022790905.1 Lachnospiraceae bacterium
GGTGAGATGCCAAGCGGATTGACATTGGCACTAAAACTTGTAATCTCTTCTTTGCGAATGCCGAATATTTTCTCTATTTTTTCTAAATCGCTTCCATGAAAATGGTCTTGATGTTGTAGCATAATCTATACCTCCGATGTCTGTTGGTCCGAAAGATTGTTGCACGAACCTGTAAAATAGTTTATAATCCATTATAGACAAATTTGGTGAAAAAGCAATAAAAAACCAGGTAAGCAGGTGACATTTTGCGCAGACGGATAAGTGATCTGGCAAACGGAAAATTTGAATATGAGAAGCCGCAGATCGTTTTCTCAAAAGACCGCATCGAGATACAGGTTTTAGAGGGACAGAACTATAGAGGAAGTTTTACGATACAGAGTGAAAATGAGATTCCCATGCGGGGAATGCTCTATACTTCCGATACGCGTATGGAGTGTCTCAATCCCCAATTTGAGGGATTGGAGGTACAGATACAGTTTGAATTTCATAGTGAAGGATTGACAGAAGGGAATGTTCAAAAAGGGGAGTTCTACATTATTTGTAACCAGAATGAATATAACCTTTCTTTTGTTGTGACGATTTCTAGGCTATATGCAAAATCCTCTGTTGGAAAAGTCAAGACACTATATGATTTTGCGAAATTAGCGGCGGAGAACCGAAAAGAGGCCTATGAAATTTTTACTTCCCCCATGTTTGCTAATCTTTTAAAAAAAGAGGACAAAAAAATCTGGATGCTCTATGAGGGATTGAGCAAATCGCCTGTGACGCTGCAGAATCTGGAAGAATTTTTGATCGGGAGCAAGCAAAAAGCAAAGATCTTGTTGACCTTGGAGCAGAGCGAAATAGAGCTTTTGAATGTTCGGGAGACGACAAGAGAAAGTATTTTTTTGATGAAAAATCAATGGGGTTATCTGGAAATGGAGATTTTCTCTGAGGCTGAATTTTTAAAGCCTGTGAGGGAAAAGATGACGACCGAGGATTTTATCGGAAGCGTTCTAGAACTGGAATATTTGATTGATGTGGAAAAATTGCACGCGGGCAGAAATTTTGGTAGGCTTCAGATTGCGAGTCCTTACCAGACACTCACTTGTACGATCTGTGTGTACCAGCAGTCGGAGATGAGAGAGAGAGAGCAGGCTTTGGATGAGACGCGAAAGATCAAAGCAGCGTTTATGAAAAGTTATCTGGACTTTCGCCTCAGGAAACAGACATTGGGAGCGTGGGCTGAGGAAGCGCTCCGCTTTTTGGAGCCTTTGATTGCAGCTTTCCCAGAGGAACACTGGTATGGTTTGATGAGGGCGCAAGTGTTTTTTTTGAATGGGCAGAGGCAGGAAGCAGATTGGATTTTGGAGGAAAAGAAAAAGGATATTACAGATAAGAATAGTCCGGCATGGGCATATTATCTGTATCTCACAACGCTTATGATCCGGGAAGAAAAGTATGTGGATAAAGTTTTGAAGCAGATAGAGGAGATCTGCTACCACTACCCAAAAGATCTGCGCTTGCTCTGGATTCTTTTATTTTTGCGCAAAGATTACGCGAAGAATACGTTTGGAAAATACCGCGCCTTGCGGGAATGGATGGTAGATGGCTGTACCAGTCCCTATTTTTATATCGAGACTTATTTGCTTTTAGAGAGAGAACCCTATATTTTAGCGGAATTAGGCGAATTTGAACGCCGGATTTTACTCTGGGCAATGAGAAAAGAAGTGCTGACAAAAGAGATTGCGCTGCGAGTGATGGAGTTAGCGGGGGATCGCCGTATATTCGAAAAACAGATCTACGATATTTTATGTGGCTGTTACACTGTCTGTCCGAGCGAAGAGATGTTGACGGTGATCTGTGCCTATCTGATTAAAGGACAAAAATATGATGTGGGTTATCACCATTGGTATGAAGATGGAATTGCCCGCGATCTGCGTCTTGCAGGACTCTATGAGGCGTTTGTCTATTCGATGGATCGAAGGGAAGTGCGCCAGGTTCCGAAGATGCTCCAGATGTATTTTCGCTATCACAGCAGTCTTCCATATACCAAAAAGGCGGCACTCTATGTCAATATTATTGCGAATCGGGAAGAGCAGCCTTCCGTCTATGCGAGCTATGAGCGGATTATGGAAAATTTCGCTTTGGAGCAGATTGTGGATGGCCATCTAGATGACAATCTCGCGGTCATCTATGATACCTTTTTAAGAGAGGCCATGATTCAAAAGGAGACGGCGGAGGCGCTGAGTGAATTATTATTCTACCATAAATTAACCTGTTTTGATCCGAACGCGGTTCGGCTCTATGTTGTACACTGGCAGTTGAAAGAGGGACTAACGGTGCCACTTTGTAATGGGACCGCATACTTTCCGATTTATTCCTCAGAATATATGATTTTTTTGGAGGATCGCCTGGGAAATCGCTATGCCTCGAGTATGGAATACCAGCTGGAGAGATTGATGAGACCGGGACGTTTTATTCGCAGATGTATGGAACAGGCGCCGGATTGTCTGTCGTTTTTTATCTATCTGTTAGATCAAAGGCCTTCCATGGAGACTGTTACGAGGGAGGATACGCTGTTATTACAGAAGTTTTTAAGTTCTGAAAAAATCAGCGAGGAGTATCGTTCTGATTTGTGTCCCAAAGTAATTCGTCTTTTTCATAAATATGAGATTCCAATCGAGGATGCGGATGCACTTTTAAAAATGGATCCATCCTATCTAAATCAGAGTGCTAGAAAATATATGATCGAACTTTTTGTGGACAGGCAGAATTATGAATTGGCATACCAGTGGATACAGATGTATGGGTGTGAGTTGATCGAGCCGGCGAGTCTAGCAGCAGTGGTGAGTCATATGGTGCAGGACGAAAAATATGAAGAGGATGAACTTCTGACCTATCTGGGTATTGTGGCATTTTTGCAGGGAGAATACAATGAGACGATTTTAAATTACCTGTGTTCTAATTACGACGGACCGACAAAGATGCTGGGGAAACTCTGGGACGCGGCAAAAAAAGCCGGTGTCGCTACCTATGAATTAGAAGAGCGCGTTTTGACTCAGATGCTTTACTCGACAGATTATGATATTCACACGGGAGATATTTTTGAGAGCTATTGTAAAAAGGGCGGACAGGATCTCATAAAAAGAGCTTACATCAATTATTTTGCATACGCCTATTTTGTAGAAAATGTGGTGCTTACTAGCCAATTTATGCAGTATCTGATTGCAAAGGAAGAGGCCGGACAGAATCAGACGGAAATCTGTCGGCTTGCCACTCTAAAATATTTGGCATTTTCGCCAAAAGAGCAAAAGGAACATCTTGCTTTGATTGAACGGAGCCTGGCGAGACTTGTGGCGGAAAATAAATACTTCGCGTTTTATAAAAATTTTTCGATAGAAATACAGCAAAAATTTGGGTTTGAGGATAGGATATTTATTGAATATCACAATCAGCCGAGAAAAAGAGTCTGGCTCTATTATCGGGCAGAGCAGGATGAAGAGTATGAAAAGAGAGAGATGCGTGAAAATTATCAGGGGATTTACGTCAGTGCATTTTGTCTGTTTTTTGGAGAGAGTGTACAGTATTATATCAGTCAGGAAGAAAGTGTAGAAAACGTGATTTTGGAGAGCAATCGGATTTCCGGAGATAACATTTATGCGGGGGAAAAGAGGAGCCGTTTTGCATTATTAAACCGGATGCTTGCTGAGATCGAGCGAAAAGAGATGGACGAGTCGAGAGATGGTATGTTGGAATATGAAAAGATGGAAACCGTATTTCAGGAGACATTTCGGATTTTATAAGGGGAATAGTTATGAGGGAAATTCATTCAGACGAATTGTATATAGGGGTTGACCTGGGAACAGAGTCTGCGATGCTTAGCTATTTTCATTTCGGAATGGAGAGGCCGGCTACTATCAGTTTTATCACAGGGAGCGGTGATTATAAGCTTCCGATGGTCATGGCAAAACGAAAAGGCATGGGGAATTGGGTCTATGGAAAAGAGGCATTGCGCATGGAAAGAGAGGGAAAAGGAACAGCGGTAAATCTCCTCTATCAGCGCGCTTTAAAAGGCGAATCCCTAGAGATAGAGGGAAGAAATTATAAGACGCAGGAATTATTTTTACTTTTTTTGAAAAAGATTCTCTCTATTCCAAATAAATTGGATAGACAGAGAAAGATTTCCTATCTGGTTGTCGCAGTAAAAAATGTCACAGAGGCGGATATTGTTTTGTTGGGACAAGTGCGTGAAGGATTGGAATTGGAAAAAGATCAGTTCGAAGTGGTGGATTACAAGGAATGCTTTTATTTTTATAGTTGTAATCAGGAAGAATCGTTGCAAAATCACAGAGTTGGTTTGTTTGGCGGAAATGGGAGAGAGATTACCTATCTGGAGTTGGAAAAAGACAGGCAGAAAAAACCAGTGGTGGTAGAAGTGGGGGAAGAAAAGCTCGGAGTTCTCGGAATGGAGAAGAAAGACGAAATGTTTTTACAGATGGCAGAAAAAGTTCTGGCAAAAAAAATATTTTCGGCAGTCTATTTTGTGGGAGAGACATTTGACGGGCAGTGGATGTCGGAATCTTTGAAATATATTTGTCGGGGAAGAAGGGCTTTTTTGGGAAAAAATCTCTATTCTCTGGGAGCTTGTTTTGCGGCGTTTCAAAAAAACAGTAAGAGTTGGAAATATATTTATCTGGGCGACAGTGCTTTTAAAATGAATATCAGCCTGAAAGTAAAATGGAAAAATGAACTGGAATTCTATTCGCTGGTGACCGCGGGGGAGAACTGGTATCACAAAAAGCACAGTTGTGATGTGATTTTAGATGATACCAATGTGATTGAACTTTGGCTGCAGCATCCCTATGGGAGAGAGGCAAAGATCGAGAATCTGGAAATTGCGGATTTGCCGAGACGGCCGAATCGAACTACGAGAATTCGGATTGGATTGGAATTACTCTCGGATACGCAGGTAAGAATTACGTTACAGGATATGGGGTTTGGAGAATTCTATTCATCTAGTGGAAAATCCTGGAATTATACAATGGAGTTTTAGCGGAGGAACTATATGGGACAACTGATTTTATGTATGGGTAAACCAGCGTCAGAGCCATATTATATGGAAAGCGCCTCTGTCAATATTTACTCATTAGAGGAGATGAGCTATTATCTGATACGCAATACAGATTTTATTGATACAGATTTTATGTGTGCGGAATTTTGTGACTGGGTGCGGGATGAAATGCGGCAGGAGGAATTGGCAGATCAATTATCGGATTGGTTAAAGCAGGAAGTGCCTTTATATGAATTTTCAAGGAGATTGTTAACGTATATCGGATATGCAACCAGCGAGGAGATGAAAGAGACAGAAAATCTTTTGAAACAATTCGAGACGAAAGATGAATTGGAGCGTCATAAGATTCGGGCAGATCGCTTTTTAAGGCGTGGAAAATATACGGTGGCGATAGAAAAATATATCTGGATTCTAGAGAATTTTAAGGAAGAGACAAGAAAAGATTTTTTGGGAAATGTATGGCATAATCTGGGAGTGGCTTATGCGGGAAATTTTCTCTTTGCACATGCGGCGGAGGCCTTTCACAAAGCGTATGAGTGGAACACGAATCCGGAATCTATGAAAGAAGAGATCTTATCGCTTATTCTTTCCGATCAAAAAGGGGAGATAGAGAAAAGGGCGAGAGAATATGAGCTGGGCGAGGAAGCGCTCAAAGGTTATATGGCGGAGTTGGAAGAGAAAAAAGATAGGGCAAAAGTGAACGAGGCATCTGAAAAGATCAAAATGTGTTATACCCTTTATAAGGAAAGACAAGAGGAGACATCGGTGCAGGAAATCCGTGGTATGGTGAAGAAATGGAAACAGGCATACAGGGCATAAGGCAGGGAATGGGAAATGATGAAGTTATTTAGGCGGAAAAAGAAAAAGGAAGAGAATGTACAAAACAAACAAAATATTGAGGAAGTATTAGAACATGTTGTTGCAAGGGAAAACTTTACGGAATCGCCGGAATTTAGGAAACAGACAGAACATGAGATGTTGGGGTATTGTCAGGAAATTATTGAGACAATCCGGGATCTAGAGGAGACGAAGTCAGAATATCGCGTTGTCACAGATTATTTAAACGATATCCAAAAGATCAAAGATATTCCTCCGGACGCTCAAAAAGAAATCCGCGATACAGCCAGTAATGTGGCGAAGTTAAACAAAGCTAGAGATATCTATTTGAATACTTCTCAAAAAATCTCTGACACACAGTTTTTACAGATTCAGCAGGAGGAAAAAGAGATTCCGGAAGCGATACGAAGGTTAGAGGCAAACGAGACGTATGAGGCGGCAATTCGCAGGGATATGAATTATTTAGAGGGCGAAAAACAGGAATGGATTTACTGCATGGATGAAATAAAGACAGAACTGCGCAATATGAGAATTTTTTCCTATGTCTTATTTGCAATTTTTGTGGTCTTTTTGGCTGTGATTTTAATGTTGGAGGGGATTTGGAATGTCGATACGAAATGGATGTTCACCTTGCTAGCAGTATCAGCGACCATCGGAGGATTTTTTCTGTACTTTCGACAACAGAGAGACCGTGCGCAGCTAAAGCAGTGTGAGGCCAATATCAATCGTGCGATTCTCCTTTTAAATAAAATCAAATATAGGTATGTCAACACAAAAAACGCGGTAGATTATGCGTGTGAGAAATATCACGTGCACAATTCCAAAGAACTTACCTATATATGGGAACAGTATTTAGAGGCGGTGAAGGAAAAGGAGCAGTATCTACAGACAAATGAGGAGCTGGATTACTACAATTCGCGTCTGGTTAAGAGATTGAAAAAGTATAAGCTTTATGACTCAAAAATTTGGGTGTCTAATCCGGAGGCAATCTGCGATGACAGAGAAATGGTGGAAGTGCAGCATAACCTAATTGTGAGAAGGCAGAAATTAAGGGAGAGACTGGAAGTTGGCACGAAAAATATTTTGCAGATGAGAAAAGATATAGGAGAGATCGCAAAAGCGCAGAAGGAACTCGTACCGGAATTGAAAGAGATTATTGCTTCGATAGATAGTCTGGTAAAAGAGAGTTAGAAAGGAATCCAATATGGACTGGGAAGACGGAAAAATGAGATGCAGCTGGGCAAATCCGAAAAACGAGAGATATGTCCACTACCATGACAAAGAGTGGGGAGTTCCCGTGTACGATGACCGAAAATTATTTGAAATGTTGATTTTAGAATCTTTTCAGGCGGGGCTGTCATGGGAATGTGTGTTGAATAAACAGGAAGCTTTTCAGAGCGCCTTTGATGACTTTGACCTGGATAAAGTCTGTGAATTTGATGAAACACGGATGCAGGAGTTGAGAGAGAATCCTAAAATTATACGCAATCGGTTAAAGATACAAGCAGCAGTGAACAATGCGAGAATATTTCGTGAAATAAAACGGGAGTATCAAAGCTTTTCGGATTATATCTGGCATTGGACGGATGGTGAAGTGATTTATGAAAAGGGAAAAGATCACTCAGGACTATCCGATCAGATCTCAAACGATTTGAAAAAGCGCGGCATGAAATTTGTGGGGACTACGATTATCTATGCCTATCTGCAAGCGATTGGGGTGATTTATTCCCATGAAGAGGGATGTTTTTTAGAACATCACAGAGAATTATAAAAAAAGTGCATTTGTTTTATCCGATAGGATAACAAATGCACTTTTGTTCTGTTTATAAGAGAATATGCACAAAAAGTAGAAATATGCATACTTTGAAATTAAAGAGAAAAAGGAGTAACACCATGGGAAACTGTAATAGAAATTATATGGGACAAAGAGAGTGCTGTGAACATTATGACAGATCTTCTAGTCAAGAATTTGTAATTGCGATGGCATATGTGCCGTGGCAATATTTTGAGCATGTTTACGAACCAGATCGTGCGCTTCAGGTAGGAACGATTTTTCCAGAATTAAATAAACCGTTTTTGGGAAGAAGGGGGAGATGTAAATGATGAATCAGCAGCAAATGAATCAGGCATGTCCAAATCCGGCGCGTCAGAATCAGATGGATCAAAATCAGATGAATCAAGGTCAGATGGGCCAGATGAATCGCAAACAGATGAGTCGGGAGCAGCTTTTACAGTGGATTAATTCCGTTAGTTTTGCGGTAAACGATATCACACTCTATCTAGATACACATCCAAATGATGAGGAAGCGCTGGATTATTTGAGACATTATAAAGAACTGCGTA
>JAAVYC010000148.1 GCA_022790905.1 Lachnospiraceae bacterium
GTTTATTTCTTCATCATCTACAATTAAAATTGATTTACCCATAAATAACCTCTGCCTTACTTTCCTCCCCGGATTTTTTCTCTGTTAAAATCCGCTTGCATCATATCATCTTGAATTACCTTTTTCATACCATCTATCGCAATCATCACACCTTCGTAGACGGTTCCTTTAGCCCGAATAAATGCTTTTTTCGACCACGCTCTCTTTTTCTCAAGTAAATTCACCTCTGCAGTCTCCTCTGCGTATTCCATTTCCTTGATCTTGATGGCCTGCAAAACCTGAGCCATAATCTTTTCTTTTTTCTCATCCGCATCTACATCTTGCATGAACCCTTTTCGCGCCTCTCGAAGCTGTGCTAATTCCTCTTCCACTCTTTCCAATCTCTCTTTGTGAATACTATACTCGCGTTCTACTGCTCTCGTATTTCCAACTTCCACAGAAGTCTTCTTTTTTCCTGGACTTCCAAGAATGGTAGTCTCCACACCGGCAATCGCTACGAATTCTCCGCCGATAATTCTCGCTTTACCGCCTTTGGCCTCTATCTTTCCGCCCGAATCCACATTACAATTCATAAAATAGCTTCCCTCAATGCTGCCTCGCGCTTTCATATCAACCGCTTCAAAGAAGCTTCCCATAATTTTTCCGCCCGCTTCTATATATCCTTCATTTCCCGCATTCATTCCTTTTCGGATCATGATATTATTGCCGGCATAGAGCTTAGCACTTTCCACATAGCCATCTATGATAATATCTTTAGTGGCCCGTATGGTGACCATCTCTCTCACATTTCCCTGCACATGTACTGTCCCATTATATACAACATTTCCATTGATTCTAGTCAAATCCTTTTGAATAAAAAGTACCTCTACGACATTTAAAATTCCTCCATTTTCCTCGTAGGACACATGACCATTTCGCGCCGCATAATAACTTCCATCCTTTTCCCCCTGATAAAAGCCTTCTCCGGTAAGGGGTTTTAACTCCTCTCCAACTTCTCCAGGTACTTCAATTCCCGTCACTGTCCTTCCGTTACGGCCCTTTTTTGCGGGATGATATTTCGCGATCTGCTGATCTTTCTCGACCGTGGCGGCAACCATAACATTTGTGTAATCTGCACGCCCATCCTTGGTGATTTTAGGTACACCTGGAAGGCGCTCTTCAAACAAAAGTTCATAGGAACCATTTCGCCCCTCTCCTGGAGACACTCCTTGCGCCACAAGCACCTCTTCTCCCCGATATTTTCCTCCCGCAATCTCACCAAATGCTTCATTCAAAAAATATTGCTCGGATATCTCATACCTTCGCAATATATTCTTCAGCTCATTTTCTGTAAAATTTCGTTCTATATGTTTCGGAATTAAAAGATAAGCACTCATATAATCATCGCTGATATGCACTTGAATTCCCGTATCAGAATCGGGAAGAATCTTTTCATATCCATCTCTTCTCTCTAAATATGTCCGACGAAGCAATTCGATTCTTCGCTCTCTCATATCCGGCGCAATATAAAATAGTTTTGCAAAATCCTCCACGGGCAACTGATCCAAAAGCCCCCATCGGATTTCCCTCATCTGTAGCGCAGTAAAAAGAGGATTCTCATAATATGAGACATCTATCCCAGAAAAAAGTCCAAGGCGCAACTCTCTCATCTGCATCCAATTATAACACTGTTTTGCAAATACTTCCACGGATAACATCTGCTCTAAGCCATACCGGATCTCTTTTATTTGTGCTTCACAGTAATCATCCTGATATTCTTTTAGCACCTCCTCAATATCCACACTCGTATTTTCCGGAACTTCTACCTCCCCTAATTGATTTATTTGTTCAATCAAATCACGTATTTCATTGTCTAGTACTTTCGGTTCTTCCATTACAATCAAATCCTAATCTATACATAATTTTTATGAAATCTTTATATGTTATTTTACCATTGAATGTTCTTACTGTACAATAGTATTTTTTATATTCCTATAAAATTTCTGTCCCTCACCTCCTATGAGATCTCTTCGCATTTTTTGTTATATTATAACGAAATCAGAAACACATTGCAACAAAAAGTACTGCGAAGGGAATGCTTTCCTTTCGCAGTACTTTCAAGTTACCCGATTTTCAATATTTTCTATTCTCCAGAACGTCTTTTAAAATGTTTTCATACACTGTGAAAATCTCTGTTTTGCCTCGTCTACTTTTTGCATCTGCGCCGCTGGCGTCGGATAATATCCTTTGCTGTGCATGATATTAAATACATCCTCCTGGATCGCATGTTCTTTATCCAGGCAGTCTAAAATTGCGTTTCTTACACTGTCATGAACACATTCATTTGCGAATGTATTATAGTGTTCTGTCGCTGTCTTTTCTGATGTCAAAGCATCTGCTAAGACTTCTTTTTCTGAATATGGCTGTTGCATCTTGTCCTCCTATCTCAACTGTGCGTACAGGGACTTAAAGTGTTCCTGGTGTTTGTTGGAAATTTCTGTAAATGTCGATTTTACCTCTGCGTCCTGACTGTGCTCTGCGAGCATCTTAAATTTTTTTATCAGCAATTCTTCTTCTGAAAGTAATTCATTCAATGCTGACAATTCTTTTTCTGAAATCTGATCCATAAACTTCTCCTTTCCGAATATCCTTCTTTTTACACTTTTAAAATCTCCATTTTTCGATCAAAATATTCGCAGAACATCTGCCAAATAATAAGAAGCCTCATGATGTTACTCATTTGGCTTCTGGTAAAATTTTCCTGAAATTCGTTCCGATTTCATCACATTGATAAACGCATGAGGATCTGCTTTTTTCACTTCCTGAATGACGAGTTTGCTCTCAGCACTCGACACCACAGAATAGACGACTTTTCTTTCCCGATGCTCATAAGAACCCTCGCCTTCCATAATGGTTGCACCATGGTTACTCACATTTGCAATCGCCTCGTAGACCTCTTTCGCGCGATTCGTCACAACAAAAAGTGTCTGCTGCTGATATTTTTTATAGAGAAGATGGAGGACCTGCGTGGATGCAAACTGAAAAATAATGGAATACAATGCCTTATCCCATCCAAATAAAAGCCCCGCCGCAATCAAAATCAGCACATTCAGCGCCAATACCATATTCCAGGAATCAATTCCCTTTTTCTCCGACAGATAAATGGCAATAAAATCTGTACCGCCCGTCGTAGCATTCATCCAAAGACAGATACTGATTAAAAATCCATTGATGATTCCTCCAAAGATACTAATCAAAAGGATATCATAGGTAATGACATATCCCGGTATGAGGTCTGTCAAGATACTAGTCAGAAGAATCATCAAGCAGGAGGCATAGGTGAATTTTTTCCCAATAAAGCGAAAACCGATATAAATTGGAACCATGTTCAACATAAGATTGATCAACGTGTATGGAACTGTTATATGAAAAAACATTCCAAAGACACGCTGTATCAAAAGAGCTAGTCCTGTCGCTCCACCCGGATAAAGCCCTCCGGTTCTCACAAAAGATTTTATATTGACTGCCATTAAAATTGCCGATATACAGATGACAACGACTCTCTTTGCGTCTTTTTTTAAATCAACTTTCATCTCCTCACACCTTTTCTTTTGTCCGTAAATTTTTATTATATTATAGCAAATGAAAGCCAGTAAATTCAAGATTTACCAGCTTTACAAAAGAGAATGTGAATACGGAGTATTCCATCTTTATATTCTGCAAAAATGCGCCCTCCCATCTGCTCTGTCAACACTTTTGCAATCGAAAGCCCAAGTCCTGTCGATCTCTCTGCCGTCTCTATTGTATAATAGCGATCAAAAAGTTTTGCCACCTGTACTTCGTCTAAACCAAATGCTCTATTGGTAAATAAAATCTCACCGTTTTCAGATAGCACAATACTCAAATCTCCGTCACTGTATTTGATGGCATTTTCGATAACATTTCCAAAAATTCTAGAGAGCGCATTTCTATTCAGACTGCGAAAAATTCTTTTTTCCGGTATGGATATTTTGGGTGTGATTTTTTTACTCTTTAATGCCACATAATAAGCTGAAATACTCTCCTCTAAAATCTGGTTCAACGTCACCTTCTCCCACTTTAAAGAACCCTCTGTTGAAAAAATAATCGAATAGCGAAATAGCTCCTCTGTCAGCTCTTTTAAGGCTTCGGTGCGCTCTCCAATAATTGCTAGATAGCGTTTAGCCGCCTCTGATTTTTCTTCTTCTTTTAAAAGATCCAGATAGCCACAGATTGCCGTCAAAGGTGTCCTCAAATCGTGTGAAATATTGGTAATTGTCTCTCTTAATTCCAGATCTCCCTGAGAAAAACGCTGTCGCTCTTCGCGAAGTCTACAGAGCTGTATGTTGATACGATCTGCAAGTTCACACATACATCGGTCACGGCTTGAAATATCAATCAGACAATTGGTATCGCCTTCTAATTGATTAGCAAACGCTTCTTCAATCTCTTTTGCTGATTTTTTGAGCAAAAAAATCTTTCCTATCAAGATTCCTGTGATACAAACAAAAATACCAATCGAAAACCACAACCAAAATTCCATTTCCCAAACCTCTTATTTTAGATCCTTTCTACAAAAAACGATCATTCCGCACGAAGTCGTTATCACAACTAAAAACAATGCATACAGCGGCAGACGTCCAAAATCTTTTCTCTCCATTCCCTGTTCACCAATCTGCAAAAACTGACACGACGGCAAAAAATCCCACAAAAATTCATAGATCTTACGCTTTGTACCGGTCAGATAATTCACATTGCGCGTTCTGGGCTCTTCATGTATCTTCCCCTCGTCGTCCATATAGGCATAGGATTCAAAATACTTTGGAGCGCTTAATTTGTTATTGATCATGGCTGCTCCCATCAAAAGCGCAAAGGAAAGAACAGTGACCATAACCGCTCCGGAAGCCTTGTTTTGAACCAGCATACTGATCAAAAGACATATTGCCGCTAAAGCTGTCACGGTTATAATGCTACACATGGCATATTGAAGTATGATCCGCGCGCGAATCGCACTTTCATCCAATACGATCTTTCCTACTATCAACTCTGAGACAATAAAAACCAGATGCATCGATATCGAAGCCACCGTACAGACAATCAAATTGGAAAAATAAATCGCCCAGCGCGAATGTCCAACAATTACTTTATTTCGAATTGTCCCATCACTATACTCTGTTCCGATAAAAATTCCAATAAATACAGCGACCACGATAAGCAACATCGGTCCTCCCGCAAATGTCATGTCTGTAAAAGGATGCGCCTCATTCGGATACCTCATTTTACTTCCATATGTGCTAAAAATCGCTATCATAGAATAGAAAAACATGACAGCCATCCCACAATAAAATATCTTACTCTTCCCAAGCTTTGCAAATCCCGCATGTAACAATCTACTCATCTTTTCCGCCTCCGATCAAATTCACATAATAACTCTCCAGGCTCTCATCATGTTCCCGTAACGAGAGTACCTCACAGTCTTTTTCCGCGAGAGCAAGCACCAACTTAGAAACACTTATCTCAGCAAAAATGTCAGCTTGTGTATCTGAAAAAATTTTGTATTCCAAATTCATTTTATCTAGAACACAAGAAAGGATCCTGCTATCGGACACCTCTATTCTCATGCACTTTCTACAAGACAATTCTAGATCCTTTGCACTGATCTCTTTTACCATATGTCCATGATCGATAAAACCATAATGCGTTGCCAGACGGGAAAGCTCACCTAAAATATGACTAGATATCAGTACCGTAATCTGATACTCACGATTTAACTTCAAGATCAATTCCCGCATCTCAATGATTCCCTGCGGATCTAATCCATTAATCGGCTCGTCCAAAACTAGGAAATCCGGATCACCACACAGCGCAATCGCAATCCCTAGCCTCTGTTTCATTCCCAGTGAAAAATTTTTTGCTTTTTTCCTTCCTGTATCCCCCAGTCCAACCATTTCCAGACGTTTTGGAATATCTCTAAAAGATGGCAATCCAAGAATCCGATACTGCTCTTTTAGATTCTCCTCCGCCGTCATATCCAGATAAATGGAAGGCGTCTCTACCACGGCTCCCATCCTGCGCCTAGATTTTGCAATCTCTTTTTTTGTATGTTGCACTCCGTACAGGGAATATCCACCGCATGTGGGACTTTGAAGTCCGCAAATCAGACGAATTAATGTCGTTTTTCCGGCCCCGTTCTTTCCAATAAATCCATAAATTGACCCTTTAGGAACATGCATCGTGCATTCATTCAAAGCCCTAAAATGTCCATAATGTTTGCTCATAGCCTCTACTGTCAGCACATCACTCATTTGATCTTCCTCCTTTTATTTACGCAAACGGCATAAACCACGCTAGAATGCTTGCATTCCAAATTTGGCACCGCCCGCGAACGCAAGAAACTCGCAAAGTGCATTTCTCGTCGTTTGATAGCGTAATTCTACCGCACAGGAGTTAAGAAAACGGTTAACAACATCGTTAAGAAACCGTAAAGATTTTTTCACGCTTCCCTCATTTTAAATCCGATACCCCATACTGATTCTATATAATCTTTTTCGCTCACATCGCGAAGTTTCTTTCTCAGATTACTGATATGTACTTTCAAAGAACTTTCCGTACAATCCGGCGTATCCTCGCTTACTCTTTCTAACAGCAACGACTTTGCAACAACCATCGAAGGGTTGTACATCAATATTTTTAAAATTGCGTATTCTGTCCTTGTCAACCGAACCGCCTGTCCGCAGACACAGACACTTTGCGACACAGTGTCCAATGTAAGTTCTCTGAACGTGAGCACAAAGGGACATTTCATATCCCGCATGTCTCTAAATTGTACGGCAATCCTCGCAAGTAATTCTTTCGTATCAAAGGGTTTTGTCACATAGTCGACGGCTCCGCCAAGCAAAAGATCTACTTTATTTTGCACATCCACCTTTGCACTGATAACAATCACTGGTATCCCTGTCAATTGTGCGAGAATTTCTTCCCCATTTAAACCCGGCAACATCAAATCTAACAGCACAAGATTCGGTCTTTTGTATTCTAATACCAGCAATGCTTCCGTGCCAGAATAGGCACGGGATACTTGATACCCCTCTTTTGTAAGCACTTCCTCTAACATGTTTCCAATAGAGACGTCATCATCGACAATCATAATATGTTTCACGGCGATCACCTCGACTCTGGTCTGTTTCCCAGTTCCCGTACTTTTTTTCCGTTGGCTTTTATCATTTTACGCCACCCCAACTGTCCGCTCAACTTATACAAAAATCTAGGAAATGCAATGGATACATATCTGTTTTCCCGCACCTCTTTCTTGGAAATTTCCTCTAAAAGCGCAGCAAACGCTTTGTCAATCGGAGCCATTGGCCCATGCCCTAACTCTATTTGCGGCATCTGTGAAAGAGCTCCGCCACCGCCGACTCCTACTCCACTTCCCCAGATGCACTCTGCTTTTACAGACCAGTTTTGCAAGATTTTCAGTGCAAACTCTGCCTGAACGCCTTCATAAAATCCACAATTTACAATACCGTAAGCATGAATATGCTTTTTAGAAAAATCAGTTTCTTCCAGCTGTATCAGACACGAAAGCAAATGGGAAGGGATTCCATCCACATAGAGTGGAAATAAAAATACCCAAATATCCGCCCTAGATAAATCTTCTAATACTTCTTTTGCAATTACGGTATCGTGAAATCCAAACTCCGCAATTTCTATTTGTTCCAAACGTCGCTCGCAGATACATTTCAATCTCTCTGACAACTTTTTGCTCGCACTTCCCTGTATTTTTGGGCTGCCGTTAATCAATGCAATTCTCATAAAATGACATCCTCCAGTTCTTTTTTCGTTTTGTAAAAATATACTCCTTTTACCAGCCCATCATAATTATCGGCGTTTGCCGCCATGATATTTCTAGCCGTTTCTTTCTCGGCTTCCGTCACATTTTCCCCATAAAAATGAGCAGAAAGTGAGAAGATATTTTCATATCTTTGTTTGTGATGCATCTCTCCTTTTCGGATCACAAAATCCGGGTGTATATAGGAAAGCGCCCTGTCCTGTACCGCTTTTACAAATGGACTCACACTTCCATAACAACATCTGCTGACCAAAATTAATTCTGAACACCTGCCCATGAAAATTCCCGTATCTTCATATCCATCAGAAATCACACATTTTCCCGGCGTTTTTATCCAACATCCAAAACACCCTACACACTGCTTTATCGTTTCTTGTGGTCCAATGATCTTATATTCACCTTCCACAGGAACATGAAAGTTTTCCAAATCGGTAATGATTAATTTCATTTCTCCACTCTGCCTTCCCGTCTCTTTTTTTCAGTATAACATAAAATACGAAAAGAAACAGATTCTCTTTGAATCTTAAAATAGCCTTAAAACTAGACCTCTTTCATCAATACCTGAAGCATCATAATGTGATACTCTTCGTCTTTGATAATCCGCGCTAAAACGGCATTGATATCCCGATCGCGTATCATCCTTATATGCATTTTATATTGATAGATTGCCGCTTTTTCCGATTCTATATCGGCTAACAACATTCTCTTTGCATGTTCTGGAAGTGTCAAATATTCCGGCGTCCACATCCGTTCTCTTCCCTTTCGCTCTTTTGCCACAAAATCTACATTTCCACCCAAAAGATGGATCAGCTCTCCTAACTTTTGTAAATGGATCATCTCTGCCATTGCAATTCCCAGAATCGTCTTTGCCATGGGACATCTTTCGCAGGATAAACGATTTTCGTTGTTGATATACTGTGTGATCGCAGACATTTCCGACACAGAACCACAGTAATCGACACTCAATAAATTTGCATATGCCCGATTTTTCTCTCTCACCTGAATCGGCGGATAAGGCAGCTCCATCATAATCGGCTTTACATCAAAAAAATTGCACATATTTGATAAATGTTCTTTTCTCTCTTCCATGATAATAGTTACTCCCGATTTATATTTATAAAATAATATATTGGAATTTTGAAAAGATGTGCGCTTTCGGTATCCCATTTAATTTAGACGGTAAATTCAGATTTTTCCTCTCAATATTGACATAA
>JAAVYC010000149.1 GCA_022790905.1 Lachnospiraceae bacterium
ATTATCAACAATAAAAGGAGCAATGAGATGAGTATTTTAGAGTTACGTCATGTGGAAAAAATTTATGGCGAAAAAGAAAATCAGGTAAAAGCATTACGAGATATCAGCATGCAGGTAAAAGAAGGAGAATTTGTCGCAATTGTAGGGACTTCCGGTTCTGGAAAATCTACTCTTTTGAATCTTGTCGGAGGTCTTGATGTCCCAACAGCAGGGAAAATATTTGTAAAGGGAAGAGAGATCGGTTCTTCGTCGAGGAAAAAATTGACAATTTTTAGGAGGAGAAATATCGGTTTTGTTTTTCAAAATTATAGTTTGATACCGGTTTTAAATGCATACGACAATGTCGCGCTTCCCCTCACGTTTGACAGGGGAAGCTGTATCAATCGGAACTATATCGAAGAGTTGTTGAGAGAACTCGGAATTTGGGAGAAAAGGAAAAATTATCCGAGTGAATTGTCCGGAGGGCAGCAGCAGAGAGTGGCAATCGCAAGGGCATTGGTAAATAAGCCAGCGATTCTTTTGGCGGATGAGCCGACCGGAAATCTGGATTCGGCCACGACCGTGGAAGTGATCGGACTTTTGAAAACAAGTTCTAAAAAGTATAATCAGACGATTTTGATGGTCACACACAACGAGGCGATTGCACAGACCTGTGACCGGATTGTCCATATTGAAGATGGGATGGTGACAGCGGAAAGGCAGCTGTTTTCCGGTAAAGGCGGTGATGATGTATGTTGAAATTGGCCTGTCGATACATGCGTTATTACAAAAGTCAGACTTTTGCAATTTTAGCGAGTATGATTTTAACATCTGCACTATTGTCGGGAATTAGTTCTCTGATGTACAGCAGCCAAAGGAGTGATTTGGAAAACAGTCGAACCGTATATGGGGATTGGCATTACGAGGTAAGGACAAAAAAAGAATTATGTGAAGCTTTGCGGGATCAGGAAGAGGGATTTTGTCTGAAACAGTGTGGAAAAATAGAAGTCAGAACTATTTTAAAAGAGCCCTATCCGATTTATTTTTTGTATGCAGATGAAGCTTATATGCAGATGTCACATCGCGACTTAATAAAAGGCAGCTATCCCCGAAAAGCAAATGAAATTGCCGCAGATCACTACACACTTGACAACCTGGGGGTTTCAGGCGATATAGGGGATTCTTTTAGTTTAGATGGAAAAGAATATATTTTGTCCGGAATTGTAAAAAGTGAGTGGGCCTCTGTTTCCAATGAAATGAAATTGTTCGTGGGAAAAGATTTTATAGGAGAGGGGAATCAGAGTCTTTTCTACTTGAAATTTGACGAAAACAAAAAATTATATCGACAGCTGGAGGCATTGCAGAAAAAATATCGGATTTCTGGCGATGCAATCGAGGCAAACGATGAAGTAGTCCGCTATTTAGGAGGCGAAAGACCAGACAGTATTTATGAAATTGTGAAATTTGCGGTGACAGATGAGCGCGGAAATTTTACGTATATAATCTTAAAACTACAGGCGGAATATAATCTGGCCTTTAACGGCATGCTTTTTTTGCTCTGTCTATTTAGTATTTTTGTCATTTCCAGTATTTTTCAGATTTCAATATCAAAAAGGCTCTCAGAATACGGTATGATGCAAACCCTTGGAATCAGCGAGAGAAGAATCGGGGGTACGCTGATGAGTGAGCTGTGGCTCCTCTTTCTTATAGGCTATCCGGTGGGCTGTCTTTTGGGCAATGGAATTTTAAAGGTCTGCTATCAAAAGTTAGACAATGTTTTTATAAATAAAACGATTGGTGCGACAGGGACGATGACGGTTTCAGATGCGGCCGATCAGGTAGCAGCGCAAAGCGGAGCAAAAGCAGCAGAATTTTATGTGGCGTGGGGCGCGCTATGGAGTGGATTTCTCTTTCTCTTCTTTATGTTAGCGGTGCTCGGTCTTTTGACGGTGTACTCTATGCGAAAACAATCCCTTCATCGGACGATGCTCGGAGATACTTCTTTTGTGAAAAAAAGACGAAAAATATACAGTACAAAAAATATAAGACTTGCATATACCGTTGTCCGAAAATTTATGTTTTCCAACAAGAAAAAAGCGATCGGAATCCTGCTTTCTTTGTCTTTAGGAGGATGTATTTTTTTCTGTACGACTTATATGGTAGAGAATTTGAAAATTCATGCAGAAATGTCGATGAAGTCGGATGATGGTCTTGGAGCGGAGTACCAGATTTTTGTGAAATCCAATACGCTCTCTGATACCATCAGCGAAACTGTTGTCGATGAGATAAAAGGTATGTCAGAGTTGTCGGAAGTCTATGCGACAAAATATGTGTTGGGAGAACTTACCATTCAAGAGAGTGAACTAAAGTGGGATGAGTATTTTGACGAGCAAAATAAAGACAATTATTTTCAGGAACGTTTTGGCGGAACCTGTGTAAAAAAAGAGAATGGTACGTACGGGATTAAGTATGATGTTTACGGATATGACAGGGAATTGTTAGAACCATTGAAAGAGTTTGTCTTAGAGGGAGAGATTGTAGAGCGTGATTTAGAGAAAGGAAATCAAATTATTGCTGTTGCAAATAAAGATGGACAGGGCAATTATGATTTTTATGGAAAACATCCGGGAGATACGGTTCTTGTCCGGGTGCCTAAGAATTTGAACTGTTCGCAAGAAATGTTAAAATTTGAGGATTCGAAAGACCAATATATCGAAAAGGAATTTGAGATTGCGGCAATTGTAAGCCGCACGTTGGCAAAAGAGGAACAATATTTGAATATAAACGGATGGAAGAATGCTCAGAGTATCATTATGACGAATCGTCAGATGAGTAAGCAATATGGGATTTTCAATTATCACTGTATTCATATCTCATCTGACAGCGAAGCGGAGCGTGATGTGATCGGCAGCCAGCTTTTGAAAAAGATAAGGAACGTGCCAAAAGCGATTTTAAGAGATTACACGATGGCTATTCAGTCCCAGAAGAACCATCTGTATCAGCAGCAGTTGTTTTTCTCAGGGATTGCGGCTATTTTGCTGGTCATCAGTTTGTTCCATATCACGAATAGCATGAATTATTCCATTCTTTTTCGCAGACGGGAATATGGCATTATGCGCGCGATGGGAATTACGGATATTGGATTTTATCGAATGATTGTGGGGGTCGGGATCCTGTATGGGGTCTTGGCAGATTTGTTTATCGTTTTTATTTATAATCTTGTTTTGCGAGAAATTATGGATTACTATATGCAGCACGTAGTACAATTTTTACATTTTACGGCAAAAATTCCGTTGGAAATAGTAGCAATGGTTCTGATTTTGAATATAATGATTGCAGTATTGGCGGTTCTTATTCCAGCGAGAAAAATTGTAAAACATCATATTATCAATGAGCTGGGAAAATAGCTCCATTGTGTCATGAAGTCCTGGATTTTTTCCAGGACTATTGATATTTGACACAGTAAAAAAATCTTAGTATGATATAATTTATAAATTTAAGTTCCTTTTATACGTATCATATTAACGATCATTTATTTTAGGGGGAAAAATATGAAGAGGAAGAAATACCTGCAAGAGATCATTTATGTTTTATTTCTTTTAGCTGCTATCATTATTCTGTTTTACTGGTATACAGTGCAGAATAGTAAACGTGTGGGGGAACGAAATAAAGAGTATGCGGCCGATGTGGCGCAGTTGAAATCTGAGGAAGTGGATAAAGAGCTGAGCAATGCGTTGGATTTGATTCATACTTGTGCGTATTTTCTGGGAAAAGATTTGTCGGAGCCAACCGTTACGGTGCAGATGTTGAAAGAAATGGAAAATCATTCTCAGTTTGACGTCTTGATGTTTACAGATCTTGCCGGTACCGATCATCTTTCTGATGGACGGACAGCTGATGTGACAAAACGTGAATTTTATCAGCAGGGTATCAAGGGAGAGAGCGGTATTTCTATTATATTGGATTCACATTTTTTCGATGAGGCAATGGCGTGTTTTTATGCGCCCGTTCGCTATAAAGGGAAAATTATAGGCGTGCTTAGAGGGGCATATTTGGCAGAAGAATATTTGCAGGATATGTTGGTTACTACTTATTTTGGAGAGGAGACAAATGCATTTTTGTGTACGTCGGACGGCAGGGTGATTGCCAATTCCAGCCATGTAAAATATGAGGGAAAATTGTTTGATGTCATGGAGGAATCTCATATTGTCAATGAAGATGCGGCGGCCAAAGTAAAACATATATTTGAAAATAATAAAAGAGGCATTTTTGTCTGTGATTCCGATAGTAAGATAGACAATATTTGTGTTACAGATCTTCTTGAGAAACCATATGTTCTTGTACATACATTTCCCAAAAATGTTACAAAGAAGATGATAGAGGAGGCGAATCTTACCGGAATTCAGTTTGAAGTCATGTTGCTTGTGTTGTTTTCTATCTACATTCTCATGTTGCTGATTCGGGCTAGACAGGAAAAGAAGCAATTGGAAAGAGAAAAGCGTGAGATGGGATACATCATTAATGGTGTGAATATCCTGTTTTCCCGTTTTACCATGGTCGATTTCGAGGTGAACACTTATCAGTATCTCTGCGGGACGAGACCGGAAAACAGTGGAATTGCAGTCAGCGGAGAGTATAAGGATTTAGTGGAACATTTGTGTTCCATTACGATTGGTGAAGACAGGCGTCAGGAGTTTGCCAGACTGATTGAAAAAGATGCGATCATTGAGTCATTACAAGGAAATACCGATTTGCGTTTTGAGTGTCATGTAATGCGAAATGACCGCGAAGAATGGGAGCATATGAATATCATCTGTCTGGAGAGAAAAGAGGATGGAAGCGCATCGAAAGTGCTGTTTATTCGCCAAAATATTACGGAAATAAAAGAAAAAGAGATGCGCATTCAGGCGGAGATATCTCTTGTGAACCGCAAGGAGAGACAGTACCGGATGGCGATTACTTCCAATGCTTTTTGCACCTTTGAGTTCAATTTGACGCAAGATTTGATAGAACAAGATGTCGTGCGTGTGATCGACGGGCGAGAGATATCGCTGCTTAAAAAGGTGGGACTGCGGGCTCCGTGTAAAGTTTCTGAGTGTTTTGAGCGTTGGAAACAGTTTGTTTTAGAAGAATCCATAGAACAGTATAATACTATTGTGAATACAGAGCATTTAAAAGAATGTTTTGAACAAGGGGATACGGAAGTTGCCGTTGAATACTGGGGATGGATCTCTGATGAGGAACAGATGTGTGTTCGACAGTCTTTTGTCATGACACTAGATTATGATACGAACGATATTATTGTGTTGGTGGTCTCAAAAGAGATCACAGAACAGGTTCAAAAGCAAAGAGAACAGACACAGGCTTTGCAGGATGCGCTGATGCAGGCACAGCACGCTAATCGGGCAAAGACGACATTCCTTTCCAATATGTCGCACGATATTCGTACGCCGATGAATGCAATTATTGGGTTTACGACGATTGCGGTCAGTCATATTGACAATAAAGATCGTGTTCACGATTGTCTGCAAAAAGTACTCTCGTCTAGCAATCACTTGCTCAGTTTGATCAATGATATTTTGGATATGAGCAGGATTGAGAGCGGAAAAGTGCAAATCAAAGAACAGGAGTGCAATATTTCTGAATTGATGCACAATCTGGTCAACATTATTCAGCCGCAGGTAAAAGCAAAACAATTGGAATTGTTTATTGATACGTTTGAGGTGGCGAATGAGGATGTCATTGCAGATTCGTTGAAATTGAATCAGGTATTTATTAATCTTTTGAGCAATGCTGTAAAGTATACACCTGCTGGGGGAACGGTAACGTTTCGAATTATGCAGAAAACAACGTACCGCCATGGATATGGAGACTATACGTTTATCATCAAGGATAATGGTATTGGTATGTCCTCAGAGTTCGTAGAACACATTTTCGAGCCATTTGAGCGGGAGGCTACAACAACTCAAAACGGTATTCAAGGAACAGGCCTTGGCATGGCAATTACAAAAAATATTGTGGAAATGATGAATGGTACGATTAGCGTGGAAAGTACGATTGGCAAGGGAAGTACTTTTACGGTAGAGTTGGGGCTGAAACTGCAGGATGTCAAAAAGAATGCCGAGCAGATGAAAGAATTAGAAGGTTTGCGCGTGTTAGTGGTCGATGATGATTTCAATACATGTGACAGTGTGAGCAAAATGCTAAAACAGATCGGAATGCGCTCAGAGTGGACCACTTCTGGAAGAGAGGCGGCGTATCGCGCCAAAATTGCTCATGAGGACGGTGATTCCTATCATGTCTACATCATCGACTGGCAGATGCCAGAGCTCAGTGGCGTAGAAACGGCGAAAAAAATCCGGGGTGCAGTCGGAGAAGAGGTGCCGATTATTATATTGACAGCGTATGACTGGTCAGACATTGAAGGTGAGGCGAAAGAGGCAGGGGTTACAGCTTTTTGTGCAAAACCATTGTTTATGTCCGATTTAAAATCGGTATTGCTCGCCACAAATAACTTAGTCGATAAAAAAGAGGAAGTTGCTGAGTGGACGTTGGCGGATTTTAGCGGAAAACGAGTTTTGCTTGTGGAAGACATTGAATTGAATCGTGAGATTGCGGAAGTGATATTGACAGGAGCCGGTTTTCTGGTAGAAACGGCGCCGGATGGAACCGATGCGGTTGTGATGATGGAGAAGGCAGAGGAAAATTATTATGATGCGATATTGATGGATGTGCAGATGCCAATTATGGATGGTTATGAGGCGACCCGTACGATTCGGAATCTGCCGAGGAAAGATGTTGAAAATTTGCCAATTATCGCTATGACGGCAAATGCATTGGAGGAAGATAAGGAAGCGGCAATTAAACATGGAATGGATGCTCATATTGCCAAACCGTTGGATATGGATGTCTTTATGTCGGTACTTAAAAAATATTTGAAATAGAATATTCTCCATTTCATTCACCCATACTAAAGGTGTTGAGAGATAAAGTTCAAACATTTTAGGAGGGGATGAAATGAATCAGGATATGCCAGTTGGTTTTTCTTTTGCGCTGGGAGAAAATGAGCGGGCGCTTGCCCAGTTTGCAGAAATGACGGATCAGGAAAAGAAACAGGTTTTGGAGACGGCAAGGGCAGTACAGTCAAAGCGGGATATGAGAAGCCTTGTAGATCAAATTGCAAAATTAGAGGGATAGTGATAGAGGCTGCTGTAAAGGCGGATGAAAAATCCAGAATGTGTCTTTTATTTTATGACACGTTCTGGATTTTTTTGTGCAGGGCCAAGATACTCTCACTTCGATGGGCAAAACTTACATATTTTGTATATCGAATAAAATAAATCTTGACATCGTGTATAAAGTGTAATATAGTGTACTTATAAAACAAGTACACTATATGAAATACAAGTACAATTTTGTCTGATAGAGACAGACGGCGCCAATTGGATCAACTTCGGAGGTAACATAGTGGAAATAATTATCAGTTCTAATACAAATAAGCCGATTTATGAACAGATTACCGAGCAGATTAAGGCAATGGTGATGAATGGCGAGTTACAGCACGGGGAACCAATTCCATCCATGCGAGCCCTGGCAAAATCGTTACATATCAGTGTAATCACAGTGCAGAGGGCATATGAGGATTTGCAAAGAGATGGTTTTATTGAGACCACGGTTGGAAAAGGAAGTTTTATTTCGGCGAACAGTAAAGAGTTCTATCAGGAGGAGCAACAAAAAGCAATAGAGGAGCATTTGCTGCAGGCCGCTGATATCGCAAGAAGGTGTGGAATTCAGATGGAGAAGCTGATAGAACTTATCAAGATTTTTTATCAGGAGGATGAATAATGGAATATGCATTACAGATTGAGCATTTAAAAAAAACCTATCCGGGATTTTCATTGAAAGACATCAGTCTACAACTCCCAAAAGGAAACATTATGGGACTGATCGGGGAAAATGGAGCGGGGAAGAGCACAACGATTAAGGCGATCTTAGATTTGATCCAAAAAGATGGAGGAGAGATTAAAATTTTAGGACGTAGTATGGAGACCGACAGAAAGACATTGAATGAGGAAATCGGTGTGGTTTTTGATACGATTAATTTTAATGAGACACTGACGCCGAAACAGGTGGGAAAGATATGTGGCAATTCTTATCGAAATTGGGACATAGAGCAATATAAAGCGTATTTGGAGAAATTCAGGCTTCCCGAGGGAAAACAGCTCAAAACATTCTCAAAAGGGATGCAGGTAAAGCTCTGCATCGCAGTGGCATTATCCCACCATGCAAAAATACTACTTCTCGATGAGGCGACAAGCGGACTAGATCCTGTTATGCGCGATGAGATATTGGATATATTTTTAGAGTTTGTTCAGGACGAAGAGCATTCTATTCTGGTATCCTCGCATATTACTAGCGATCTGGAGAAAGTGGCAGATTACATTGCATTTTTAAAAGATGGTCAGATTCTTTTGAGTGAACCAAAAGATAGATTAATCTATCAATACGGTATTCTTCGCTGTAAGAATGGTGTATTTGAACAGATGGACAGAGGAGATATCCTGGCTTATCGGAAAATGGATTATCAGTATGAAGTACTTGTTGCAGATAAAAAGGCAGCCGAGAAAAAATATCGGGATGCCGTCGTAGATACAGCAACTTTGGAAGAGATTATGCTTTTATATATCAAGGGGGAATTCAGATGAAAGGCTTTATTTTAAATGATTTGTACCATATCAGCAATATGATAAAACAGACGCTTTTGATTGTTGTAGTATGGGGATTTGCTTTCGCAAATGGTTCCGGCAGCGGTGCTTATATGCCAATGTTTACTATTTTGTTCTGCATGATGGGAATGGCCACCGTTTTTGCGACAGATGAAAAATGTGGATGGATGAAATATGCGATGATCTTTCCCGTCTCAAAGCGAGATTATGTACTTGCGAAATACATTGTAAATTTCATTTTTGCTCTGTCGGGATGCCTGACGGGAATTGTGCTTACCGTACTGGTAAATCAGGTGCGTGAAGTCGCTATGAAAGAGAGCATGTATCTGAGAAGTCTGATTGCAGTGGGAATAGGAATGATTTTTGGAAGCGTGTTTATTCCGCTTATGATCAAATATGGTACAGAGAAAGCGAGAATTATTTTGTTAGGGATCGTGATGATTCCCGTGTTACTTGGCTACTTTTTGCAACGCTTGTTAGAGGATATGCGAATTGAAATCGCGGTGGACCTATTGGAAAGAGGCGTCTATCTGCTTCCGGCTGCGGCGATTTTATTGACAGTTGTCACATATGTGATCAGTGCACGTATTTTTGAGAGAAGAGAATTTTAGATTGAGATAATAAAGCCTTGCTTTCTAACGCTGTTTTCTATATGATAAAATCTATAATACAAAACGAAAGGAAGGCAATAAAAATGGGAGAGAAACAATCGGGAAAGAAAATAGGAATTGGGCTCTTAGCCTTTGCGGTGGTACTGCTAGTGTTGTTTGGCTGCTGGAAAGTATTTTCATCCCAAGAAAAGAACGAAAAGGGAGAGAAAGAGTATACGTTGGTAGTAAAAGACGATAATGGAAAAGAAAAAAAATATCATTCCAACACAGATGCAGAATATTTGCGGGAAGCCTTAGAGGAATTAGAAAAAGCAGAAGATTTTACTTTAGAAGGCAGTGAATCCGATTATGGACTTTATATAGAAAAAGTAAATGGAGTGGAAGCTAGCTTTGACAAAGATGGGGCTTATTGGGCGGTTTATGTGAATGGAGAGTACGGACAATACGGTATTGATCAACAGCCGGTTGCCGATGGCGATGAATTTAAACTGGTATATGAAAAGAATACGGAAAAATAAGTTTTCTAAAAAACTGGATGTAAGGGAAATCGCATATCTTGGAATGATGACGGCGACATTGGAAGGCGCGAAAATAGCGCTTTCCTTTTTACCCAATATTGAATTGGTCAGTTTTTTTATTATCCTCTATGCTGTCTGTTTTGGGAAGAAAGTCTTGTACGCAGTTTTTACCTTTGTTGGGATTGAATGTATGGTCTGGGGCATGGGAGTCTGGGTTTTTATGTATCTGTATATTTGGCCTCTGCTATGTCTGTTGGCCCTGCAATTTAAGAGACAAAAATCTGCGATTCTCTGGGCCGTATTTTCTGGAATTTTTGGTCTGACTTTTGGAGCTCTGTGCAGTCTGATTTATTTGGGAATCGGAGGTCCTAAGATGGCGTTTACCTGGTGGATAGCCGGAATCCCGTATGACATAATACATGGTCTGTCAAATTTTGTGTTGATGCTGATCTTGTATCATCCGGTATCTCATATTTTACAGAAAATTAAAATGTATGGAATAAACGAGTGATACATAGTTGTTTCAATAAAATGGAGCCGTTGCATCTATGATGGATTGAATCATGAATGCGACGGCTCCAATGGTTTTCAGTCTAAGAACGACTGGTGTTCATTTTTAAATTTTTTGTATGAAGCGATCCTAAAGCCTGTGCGTTGTCCAAAGTTTTGTAGACTTTTATGGTAGGAGCTAACCAGACCTGTCCGGTTCCGCGATAGACATTGACAAGTCCTTCTCCGCTGACAGCAGATCCAACGAGTGTCTTTGCGCTTCGCTCTACTGTAAAACTGAGTGTACTAGATCGCAGGACAGCGAAATTACCGTCTACTTTTAAAGTGTCATTTTCCATCTCAATGATGTCAATCTCAGACATTGGAACAGTCGATTCTAAGATGACAATACCAGGTCCTGTGAGTTGTTGTTGGAAAATACTTTCTCCTCCGGCAATGGCAGAAGAGAGGTTTTTCTGGGATACGGCTTTTATGGTTACGCCGCCCTGAGCGCAGTAGAACATGCCGTCGTCTACGATAATTGATTCATCTTTTGCAAGCTCTAGTACCAGAAAATGTTTAAAAGAAGGTTCTAAGACTAAGAGTCCAGTACCAGTGTACTCTGGTTGAGCCATTTGCTCACCTGTGATAGCGCCCCGGACCATGCGGCCAAGTGCATTAGCGACAGTAACACCGCTGACCATTTCAATATCTCCCTGAAAATAACTCATAGCCCCTTTTTCAATGGTAACTTTTTCATTGTTGAGATAGAGAGCGATCTGTCTCACACGGATATTTTGTTCCTCCATGAAATAGATTTGTTGTGCCATGGAGGCATTGGAGATACCCAGAAGTTTTTGATATTCCAAAATCTCGACTTTTAAGCCGCCGCTTTCATATTCTTCGATAACTTTTATGTGTTCTCTTGTTCCCGTTGCTGTTTTCATACTTTAACCTCCTAATTTTTCGCTATTGTATATTTTTAACACTCGTGAGAGTAGTTTATTGAATGCCAAATGTTTCTGCTAACATCAGTGTTGTGATTGCCCAGTTAGAATGGGTTTTGTACTCATTCATGCGCTCTTTTGAGATGTTTCCGGAGACAAAAGAAGGGCAGGTCTCATCCCAGTTCAGGATAGATTTTGCGTCGTTGAAATCTGTCTGTGATACCTGATAGGCTTCGTTTACCAGCGCTATCTGATTTGGGTGAATGACCGTTTTTCCGATAAAACCGCAGAGTCGGTCTTCTTTTAATTCCTGTCTTAGTCCGGTGTCCCAGTTTTTGCCGTTGTAGTATTCCCAGACTGGCCCGGAAATGACATAGTTCGTTCCAAATACGGTGATAATATCCGCAAAAATATTAGAAATTGCGCGAATCTGATGTATGGATTCATCGCTGTGACGGCGAAATCCAAAAAT
>JAAVYC010000150.1 GCA_022790905.1 Lachnospiraceae bacterium
CACCGCTGGGTCACTTTTGGCAAGGCGGCCTTTTATCTCAAGGGATGGAATGGTCGGCAGTCCTTCCTCACTTGTAGAGGGAGAGAGCAGAACAATAATGCATTCATCGCCTCGTTTGGTGTAATAATAATATCCGCTGGTCAACCCGAAACGGGTTTTTGTGTAACCGCTGAAATAAAGTTTTGAGAGTTTCGTTTCTATAAAAGAAATATCTTTCTCATAGAGGGATTCCAAATTGTCTCCACTGTCTACCGTTTTGGGAAGAACCATCTCTGAGATTGGTGAAAAAATCCAGAGTGCAAGAAGTAGAACCAGATAGACGGTAGGTGGAATCATTTTTGTGCGGTATACGCTTTGAATGTTTTTGATAATATAGTGATTATAATTTTCCATCATAATTATAAGTATAAGGGTTGCGAATTGAATAATCAAGGTTGCTTTTGAGGAAAAAAATTGCTAGTATTATAATACTTTGTAGATATTTGGAAGAAAGGTATTGTCATGGAAGCATATACGAATTTTGCTCAGGTTTATGACCTGTTTATGGACCATGTTCCTTATGAAGAATGGAGCGTTTATATCAGAACGTTTTTAAGAGAATATGGGATTGAGAGTGGTGTTCTCTGTGATCTTGGATGCGGAACCGGAAAAATGACCAGACTTTTGGCAGATGCTGGATACGACATGATAGGAATTGATATTTCCCAAGACATGCTGGCAATTGCGAGCGAGGGAGGAGAAGGGGAGATTCTCTATCTGTGCCAGGATATGTGTGATTTTGAACTCTATGGGACAACGACGGCAATGGTCTGTGTCTGTGACAGTATGAATTATCTGTTGGAAGAGAGTGAGATTTTAAAAACGCTAAGGTGTGTAAACCGCTATCTGGAACCGGGCGGGATCTTCATTTTCGATTTGAATACAATTTATAAATACGAGAGATTGCTTGGCGATACAACGATCTGTGAGAATCGAAAAGAGAGCAGTTTTATCTGGGAAAATTATTATGACAAAGAAGAGCAGATCAATGAATATGATCTGACATTTTTTATACGGGAGAGAGGAAATCTATATCGGAAGTTTGAGGAGATTCATTATCAGAGGGGATATTCTCTGGAGAAAATACGCACATTGATAGAGGAGGCAGGGATGGAGTTTATAGCGGCATATGAAGCTGGAACAAAAGAACCTCCAAGAGAAGAGAGTGAGCGTATCTATGTTATTGCGAGAGAGAAAGGAAAATAAAATGAGAGATTATGTGGTAAGAGCAACGGCGGCAAATAATCAGATACGTGCATTTGCTATTACATCGAGAGATCTAGTGGAAGAGGCCAGAAAACGTCATAATACAAGCCCGGTAATCACAGCAGGACTCGGAAGATTGTTAAGTGGTGCAGCGATGATGGGAGTTATGATGAAAGAAGAAAAAGATCTATTGACTTTGCAGATCAAATGCACCGGACCAGTACAGGGAATGACAGTGACAGCGGATGCAAAAGGAAATGTCAAAGGGTGCGCGCAGGTGACAGATGTGATCTTACCGCCAAATCAGCTTGGCAAGTTGGATGTAGGAGGAGCTGTTGGATCGGGAATCTTGAATGTGATAAAAGATATGGGATTAAAAGAACCTTATGTGGGACAAGTTGCTTTGCAGACCGGGGAGATCGCGGAAGATCTGACTTATTATTTTGCGACTTCAGAACAGATTCCGTCTGCAGTTGGACTCGGAGTTTTGATGAATAGAGGCAATACCGTCAAACAGGCGGGCGGTTTTATCATCCAATTGTTACCTTTTACGGATGAAAAAATCATTGAGCGATTGGAACAGAAAATTACGGAGATAAAATCTGTAACAGAGATGTTAGAAGAGGGCTATACCCCGGAAAAAATTTTGGAAGAAATTTTGGGAGAATTTGGATTGGAATTTATAGAGACACTTCCGGTACAATTTTCCTGTAACTGCTCCAAAGAGCGTATCACAAAAGCTTTGATTAGCCTTGGTAAAAAAGAGTTGTATGAGATGATTCGGGATGGGAAACCGATTGAAGTCAATTGTCATTTCTGTAATACAAATTATACATTCAGCGTTGATGAGTTAAAGGAGATTGTAAAGTGAAAGACGGATTTGTAAAAGTTGCGGCTATCACTCCAAAGGTGACGGTGGCAGACGTAAGGGAGAACACAGAGGAAATTATTTATCAGGTCAAAGAGGCAGGAAAAGGCGGAGCAAAAGTGATTGTTTTGCCGGAATTATGTGTTACGGGATATACCTGTCAGGATCTGTTTTTACAAGATATTTTGCTTCGAGAGGCAAAGGAGGCATTGTTTCAGATTACAGAACAGACAAAAGAAGTGGATGCCTTGATTTTTGTGGGAATGCCGTTGGAACATCAGGGAAAATTGTACAATACAGCTGCTGTTTTAAGCAGAGGTATGATTTTGGGATTTGTGCCAAAATACTATTTGCCAAATTATAACGAATTTTATGAGGTACGCTATTTTACAAGAGGGATGAGAGAAGCAGTGCAGGTGCAATTATCGGAAAATCTCACCGTACCTATGGGGACTAATTTATTGTTTTGTTGCAGAGAGTTGCCGGAATTAAAGATAGCGGCGGAGATCTGTGAGGATCTTTGGAATGTCAATCCACCGAGTATTTCCCATGCGCAGGCGGGCGCGATTTTGATTGCGAATCTCTCGGCATCTGATGAGATTACGGGAAAAGATGTCTATCGCAGGGAGTTGGTCACAGGGCAAGCTGCAAGGCTTTTGTGCGGTTATCTCTATGCCAGTGCAGGCGAGGGGGAATCCACGCAGGACGTGGTCTATTCCGGTCACAATCTGATTGCCGAGAATGGGAATCTTTTGGCGGAATCCGAACGTTTTACAGTGGGGATTTTGTATTCAGAGATTGATGTGAAAAAGCTTACAGAGGAGCGCAGAAGATTAAATTCATTTGAGTGGAGAGAAGAGGGGTATCAAAAGGTTTTCTTTTCTGTCAATATGGAGGAGACAAAACTTAGCAGGCATATCGATGCCATGCCTTTTGTGCCAGAAAATAGGACGAGATGGGAAAAGAGATGTGAAGAGATTTTGGATATTCAGGCACATGGTCTGAAAAAACGCCTTGCACATACGAAAGCCCAGAGTGCAGTAGTTGGGATTTCAGGAGGACTGGATTCTACACTTGCTTTGCTTGTGACCGTGAAAGCGTTCGATTTGCTTAGAATCTCGAGAGAGCGAATTATAGCTGTTACGATGCCTGGATTTGGAACGACGGACAGGACCTATGATAATGCGGTCCATTTGATTCATTGTCTGGGTACGAAATTTATGGAAATCTCTATTACGGATGCGGTAGATGTTCATTTTAGAGATATCGGTCAGGATAAAAACGTACACGATGTGACATATGAAAATGCGCAGGCGAGAGAACGCACGCAGATTTTGATGGATATTGCGAACAAAGAGAACGGGCTTGTGGTTGGAACCGGAGATATGTCAGAATTGGCGCTTGGATGGGCGACTTATAATGGGGATCATATGAGTATGTATGGGGTGAATAGTTCCGTGCCAAAAACGCTGGTTCGTCATTTGGTTCGTTACTATGCCGAGACATGCCAAAATGAGGAGTTGTCTGAGATATTACAGGATGTGCTCGATACGCCTGTTAGTCCAGAGCTCCTGCCGCCGGAGGACGGGGAGATTTCCCAAAAAACAGAGGATATTGTGGGGCCTTATGAACTGCACGATTTCTTTTTGTATTATCTGCTGCGTTTTGGATATGCGCCGGTTAAAATTTATCGCTTGGCGCAGAATGCATTTGCGGAAATCTATGAAAATGATGTCATTTTGAAATGGCTGAAAATATTTATCAGGAGATTTTTTTCACAGCATTTTAAACGTTCCTGTTTACCGGATGGGCCAAAAGTGGGAACGGTTGCCGTCTCTCCAAGGGGAGATTTGCGGATGCCAAGCGATGCCAGTGCTAGAATCTGGTTAGAAGAGTTGGAACGAATGTGAGTTTTATTATATTTTTATAAAAGAAGAAGTGATTTCGTGGGCCAATTTGGAACTGATATGAATTGGCGACGTGAAATCACTTTTATTTTTGGGCATAAGACATAAAAAAGCTCATAAATTTTCATGGATTATGGGAAACTTTTCTAAAAAGTATTGACAGAATACTATATTATCATTTAATGTATATACAAGTACAAGAGTGTGTGGTCGGCTATTGTTTTTAAAGGCATAGAAAAGATAGTGATATCGTTTTGCCGGTAAATGCTTGTATTTATTGTATATACAATATCATAAAATATTAACAATGACAGATGAATGAATTTGTGATTGCCAGACGTGGTTTTTGCAAATGTTGTGTATGAAAATATAGTATCTGTCGAAAAAATGGTCTGCAAAAGATGCAGTCAATCAATAACTTTATGTGGTAATCTGAAAGGGGGACTCAGAATTGAGTAAGTATTTAATTGGTATCGATGAAGGAACTACAGGCTGTAAGACATGTGTGTTTGACGAAGAGGGAAATATTTTAGGAATGTCTTATCGTGAATATCCGTGTTATTATCCAAATCCAGGTTGGGTAGAGCAGAAATCAGATGACATTATTCCGATGTTGTATGAATCCTGTAAAGAAGCAATCACAAAGGCAAATGTGCCAAAAGAAGATATTGCATCCGCATGTTTTTCTACACAGGGATCATTGGTTTGCGTATTAGACGAGAATGGAAAACCGCTCCGCGATTTTATCGGATGGCAGGATATCCGAAGCGTTGAAGAAAGAGATGAACTTTTCGCGAAATTATCGAAAGAAGATACATATAAGCTTGCCGGTGCAACACAGATGACACAGGCAATTAGCAAATTTTACTGGATTAAAAAGCATCAGCCGGAAATATGGAGTAAGGTGAAACGTATTGCAACTTCCATGGATTACGCACTGATGGCTTTTGGAGCAGACGATTGGTATGCTGATGCTTCCAGCTGCGGAAGACTCGGTATGTTTGATGTAGATAATTACTGCTGGTCAAAGACATTGATGGATACGATCGGCGTGGATGAATCTTATCTTCCAAAACTTGCAAAAGTAGGTCAGGTAGTAGGTCATGTGAGCAAAGAGATTTCCGAGATCACAGGTCTTCCGGAAGGATGTCCGCTTGCAGTTGGTGCTATGGACTGCTGTTGTTCCGCATTCGGAACTGGTAACTGGGCAGACGGAGAAGTTTCCATGGTTATCGGTACTTATGGAGCAATCTTTGCTACTTCCTATAAACCAGTCAGAGATCCGGAAGGACTTTTGATGGTTAAACCTTATGTTCCAGTACAGAAATGGACAGTAGAAGGTTCTACCACCTGTGCGGCATCCAGTTATCGATGGTTCCGCGACGTATTCTGCGGTCTGGAAAAAGCAGCTAAGAGTTTACCGGGTATCGATGATTATGATCTGATCAATGCACAGATTGAGACGGTAGCTCCAGGAGCTAACGGCGTAACATTCTTAAGCTACCTTCAGGGAGCAGACGGCGTTCGTTCTAATCCGAACTGTGCAGGAGGGTTTGCAGGTCTGTATCTTGGAACCTCCAAAGCAGAGATGGCAAGAGCCGTTATGGAAGGTATCTGCTATGAATTCAAAGTTGTAATAGATCATCAGCTTAAGACAGGCGTTAAGATCAGTGGTATCCGTCTTGCCGGCGGTGCAACGAAGTCTCCAGTATGGTGCCAGATGTTAGCAGATATCTTTAAAGTAAAAATTATGATTACAAACGCAGAGGAAGCGGGATGTCTAGGAGCTGCTTTAATGGGCGGTATCGGTGCAGGAGTTTACAAAGATGCAGAAGATGCTTCTAAGAGAGCTTGCCGTATTGAGAAAGTCTTTGAGCCGAATCCTGAGAACTTCAAAGCATACGAAGAAGCTTATGCACGTTACAACAAGTTGTACGATGCATTAAGCGAAGGATTCTACAACGACTAAAAATGATTTTTATCCGGGCTTAATTTGGAGAGTGACATTATGTATATAAAAAATTATGAACATAAAAAAACCGCTGTGGTAACTGGCGGTGCAGGCGGACTTGGCAAGGCAATTGCCATCCGTCTGGCTGATGCCGGATTTAATATTGCAATTGTGGATATGAATGCGGAACAGGGAGAGATAGCAAAAAAAGAGATTGAAAAACATGGACCTTGTATGTTTGTTCAGTTTGATATCACAAAATGTGACGAATGTCCGAAAGTATTTGAACAGGTATACGAGAAGTTTAACAGCGTAGATGTTTTGATTAACAATGCCGGAATCTCAAAACACCGCGGTACAACGGATACAATTGGCGTGCCTGATTGGGATCTCACGCTTGCTATCAATCTAAAAGGATTATTCTTTATGGCAAAGGCAGCCGCTCCGTTTATGGAAAAATCCGGAGGCGGTTCTATTGTAAATACAGCTAGTATCCGGTCTTATCTGGCTACTGGTGACAGAACGTTGTATGCTATTACAAAAAAGGCAATTCGCTGCGTAAATGCAGAACTTGCTGCTGATTTCTGGCGATATGGAATTCGAGTAAATTCGATTTCTCCTGGTTATGTCTTGACCGAAATGACAAAAGTGCATCTGGATGAGCCTGGCTGGCTGGATAATCAGATGAACATTATTTTGATTGACAATATGGTTTTGCCGGAGGATATCGGAGAGGTCGTATTGTTCTTGGCCTCCGATGAGTCTGTGGCTCTTAGCGGTTGTGACATCCCATGTGAAGGCGGTTTAAATATTTGTCGTGGAAAACTGCCAGAGAGTGGAGTCTGATACGGCATCAGAAGGAGGAATATTATTATGAAAAAAGTAGCAATCATATGCGGAGCCGGTCCTGTTGGATCAGCCGCTGCGTGCGCTTTGAGCGAAGCAGGAATAGATATTGCTGTTCTTGACGAAAACGTTGAGAGAGCAGAATCTGTTGTAAAAAAGTTAGATGATGTGAAAGCCATAGCGCTTGCATACGACACGGCTGATGAGGATTCCATCCGGACGGCTGTTCAAAAAGTAGAAGAACAGATGGGCAGGGTAGATGCTCTGTTTAATGCTGATTTAAAGATAAAGAGAAATGCTGCAAAAGATGTTACATTAGCTTCTTTTGAGACAGCTTTTAAAGAAAATGTTTTAGCTTATTTTTGTGTGGCAAGAGCTTGTGCAGAGATTATGGCGAAAAACGGCGGGGGAAGAATCGTGAATCTTTCTTCTGTACACAGTCATGTGGCAGATGGACGTCATTTAGAGTATGCGACGGTGACAAATGCGATCAATGCATTGACTAGAGAACTTGCCACAAATTATTGGAAAAATAATATTCAGGTAAATACCATTGTGGCGGCATTTATCGATGGACAGTTTCCGGATGAGATGGATCTAGATCAGAGACAGACACCGGAACAGATTTCTCTGCTTGGAAGGCGTATTACGCCGGAGGATCTTGCAAAAACAGTTCGTTTTTTGTTCACTTCAGATACAAAGGTTGTAAATGGTTCAGAGATCAGAGCAGATGCGGGTTATCTCACAACACAGTACAGAGTGGGGGATGTACCGTTTACTAAGATTACCGATTAGTTTTTGTTAGGAATGGAATAGCATAAAAAAAGTTAGGGAGCAAAATTTTGCCCCTAACTTTTTTTGGAAAATGAAATTATTTTATGCGACATCAAATACGACGCAGTTGCTTCTTAAAGGATTTTTGTTCACGAGTTGTCTTTACATAGATCAAACCATAAAGTACAGCGGCCATAGCAAAAGCAGTAATAACGTCAAAAAAAGAATGTTGTTTTAAAAACATAGTAGATAGAATAATGCTTGTGCAGAGAATAAAAGAGAGGGCTTTTATTCTTTTTTTGTTGCGTAGAGATTCACTTTTTGTAATCGCGAAGTGAACTCCAAGAGAATTATATACGTGAATACTTGGAAAGAGATTTGTAGGTGTATCCGCTTTGTAAAG
>JAAVYC010000151.1 GCA_022790905.1 Lachnospiraceae bacterium
GGAATATTACAGCGAGACTCTGGACGAGCTTGAAAAAAGGAATGTAAATGTTGGATCCAAATTATTAGAAGAAAAAAATAGACCGTCTTTATTGGCGATGGTAGCCTATTCTTATAAGGAAGATTTGGATCTAGATGAGTGGTTTGCCTGGTATGTACAGGAAAACAGCACTTATATGGCAGATCAAAAAAAGAATTATCTATATATGAAGAAGGATTTTGAAAAATTCTGTATCACAGTAAACGAAAAGCAGGGAAAATATAAGGAGAAATAGTGATGTCGGCAGACAATGGGATCTATATTTTGATGACAAAGGATCAACAGATCAGAGTGCTTCACGCAAAAGCAATCGAAAATATTTTTGATACGGATGGCAATTACATATCGAAACAGGTAAAAAAATACTTTTTAGAATGTCCTTATACCAGAGATATGAACAGAGCAAATAGAATTGCACAAAAAATGTATCGAAGTTTATCAGCCTGTGAATACGGAATTACAATCTTGCCGTATTATGATAAAACATGGGGGCAGATCATGGGGGAAGACGAAAAAGAGTATCCAAAATAAATTAAAAAGCGTTTATTCTAAATGGCAAGGTCGTGTTGGATTTGGATTAAAAAAGTAGACGCAAGGAGTGGAAACCTGTTACAATAAAGATCACATAAAATTTGAAAACGAAGGAGCCTTTAACTGACTTTCATGGGAAATACAAAAGGACACTTAAAAGAATAGGGAAGAGGAATGGTATTTAGAGAAAGCGGCAAGGTAGCAGAGAATGGGTAGGTGGATATCATGTTGCACAGAATGGAATTTGGAGTAACAAAAGACGGGGAAAAAGCGAGCAGGTTTTTGCTGGAAAATGGTAATGGAGTGAGTGTTGAGGTATCTGATTTTGGAGCGTTGGTGTTATCAATTCTTGTTCCAGACAGGCAGGGTAAAAAAAGGGATGTGGTACTCGGCTATGGCACTTTAATGGATTATTATAATAATGAGGCTGCTTTTGGGGCATATATTGGCAGGAATGCCAATCGTATTGCAGGGACAAAAGTGACTATAGAAGGCAGCGAATATCTCTTAGATGCAAATGATAATGAAAATAATCTCCACAGCGGTTTTAACAGGTCACATGATAAGTTTTACCAGTCAAAAACCGGACAAAATGCGGAAGGAGACTTTGTGGAATTTCGGCGGAACAGTCCGCACATGGAGCAGGGATTTCCGGGTGCCTTGGAGCAAAAAATCAGATATACGCTTACAGACAAAAATGAATTTGTGATAGACTATGAAATAGTAAGTGACAGGACTACTGTAGTAAATCCCACAAATCACAGTTATTTTAATTTAGACGGGCATGAGAGCGGTACGGTCTTGCGGCATGATATGAAAATATATTCAGATGAAATGCTTGAGATTAACGAAGATATGATTCCAACAGGCAGGATTCTTGGTGTGGCAGATACACCGTTTGATTTTCGGCAAAAAAAACAGATCGGAAAAGACATTGATGCGGAGCATCTTTTGCTGAGAATTGCTAGGGGGTATGATCACAGTTATGTGTTTGCGAATGACAGGAAGTTAAAAAAAGTCGCAAAATTGTATGGTGCAAATAGTGGCATTATGATGGAAGTATTTTCTGATTTATGCGGTTTGCAAGTTTATACGGGCAATTTTTTAAATGGTCAGAAAGGGAAGGACGGGGCCGTATATGAACAGCGAAGCGGTGTATGTTTTGAAACGCAGTTTTATCCAAATTCCTGCAAAGAACCCAAATTTCCAAGCAGTGTACTGCCAGCCCATGAAGTGTTTAAGTCCAAGACTGTATATCAGTTTCACACACAGTGAAAAGATCATTCAAAATAACCATTAAATTAGGAAGAATTGGAAAAAAATTATAAAAAATTCATAAAAAATCTTAAAATTTTCAATGTGAAACAAAAAATATTCTATGTTTTCTTTCTCTCTCATTAGATATACTGGCAATATCAATAAAGAACATGTGAAATATAAACAATGTTTAGCGTCAACATGTTCAATGCGAAGAAGGGAGAAGTAAAATATGAAGAAAAAAATACTTGGTATTACAATGGCGCTGGTGCTTGGACTTTCACTTGCAGCCTGTGGATCAAAGGACGGAGGCTCCTCAGACGGAGGTTCGAGTAAGAAATCAGAAGACGGAGGTTCCTCTAACGTAGCAAATAAGGATAAACCTTTAGTATGGTTTAACCGTCAGCCTTCCAACAGTTCCACCGGTGAACTGGATAAGGCAGCTCTTTCCTACAATAAAGATACTTATTATGTAGGATTTGATGCAAATCAGGGTGCTGATCTTCAGGGAACGATGATCAAGGAATATATTGAGAAAAACATTGACAAGATTGATCGCGATGGCGACGGAGTGATCGGTTACGTTCTCGCTATTGGAGATATTGGACACAATGATTCCATCGCACGTACAAGAGGCGTCCGCAAAGCTATGGGCACAGGAGTTGAAAAGGACGGAGAAATCAACAGTGAGCCGGTAGGTACGAATGTGGACGGAAAAGCTACCGCTGTAAAAGATGGTACGCTGGAGATTGGAGGAAAGAAATATACAGTTCGCGAACTGGCTTCTCAGGAGATGAAGAACTCCGCCGGAGCAACATGGGATGCCGCTACGGCAGGAAATGCCATCGGCACATGGTCCTCTTCTTTTGGTAAAAAAATTGATATTGTAGCATCCAATAACGATGGACTGGGAATGTCGATGTTCAATGCATGGTCTAAGGATAATAAAGTTCCTACATTTGGATATGATGCAAATAGTGATGCCGTTGCTGCTATCGCAGAAGGATATGGCGGAACGATCAGTCAGCATGCAGACGTACAGGCATATCTGACTCTCCGTGTTCTCCGTAACGCGTTAGACGGTGTGGATATTGACACTGGAATCGGTACGGCAGACGATGCAGGAAACGTTTTGACAGACGATGTATATACATATAACGAAGAGGAGCGTTCCTATTACGCGCTGAATGTCGCAGTAACAGCTGAAAATTATCAGGATTTTACAGACTCAACGAAAATATATGAGCCAGTATCCAAACAGCTTGATGAGAGCAAGAGCGCAAAGAAGAAAGTATGGCTGAATATTTATAATGCATCAGATAATTTCCTGAGTTCTACTTATCAGCCGCTTCTTAAGAATTATGATGATCTTCTCAACCTTGAGGTTGACTACATCGGTGGTGACGGACAGACTGAGTCGAATATTACAAACCGTCTTGGAAATCCAAGCCAGTACGATGCCTTTGCCATCAATATGGTTAAGACAGATAACGCAGCTTCCTATACAGCGCTGTTAAATAAGTAATTCCATTTGGAATGTGAAGAAGATTGCCAGTTCTGGTTAAATTTTCTAACCAGAATAGCACAACAGATACCTGATATTTGTTGTATCGGTTGATTTTGAACTCTGCAAAGCGCCGGTTTTGCAGAGTTCTCTTCTTTAGTTAGTCAATAACCCTGCTGCAAGCAGCGGAGCATGAAATTTGATTCGCCCCAAGGGCGGGGTATTGACCCTCGCAGCATTCGCCAAATGTTCGCAAGGGCGCGGCACTTGGCTCATTGCTCGCGGGAATAAAAAGGTGCGTGAATGGAGGTAGATTATGACGGATAAAAAAGATGATATTGTCCTGTCGATAAGAGGTATGAGCAAATCATTTGGTCGGAACAGGGTACTGGATCGTATCAATCTGGATGTAAGGGCCGGCACGGTCATGGGATTGATGGGAGAGAACGGCGCGGGCAAATCAACGATGATGAAATGTCTTTTTGGAACATATCAGAAAGATGAGGGTGAGATTTTTCTGGATGGCAAAGAGGTGAATTTTTCCGGGCCAAAGGATGCTCTTGAAAATGGGATCGCAATGGTGCATCAGGAACTGAATCAATGCTTAGAAAGAAATGTGATCGATAATTTGTTTTTAGGGCGTTATCCCGTGAACTCTGTGGGCGTGATAGATGAGGGAAAGATGAAGAAAGAGGCTGCTGAACTTTTCAGAAGCCTGGGAATGACCGTTAATCTTACGCAGCCTATGCGGAATATGTCTGTGTCTCAGAGACAGATGTGTGAGATTGCCAAAGCAATTTCTTATCATTCCAGAGTTATTGTTTTGGACGAACCTACTTCTTCTCTCACCGTACAGGAAGTAGAAAAGCTCTTTCAAATGATGCGGATGTTAAAGAGCCAGGGGATATCCATTGTCTATATTTCACATAAGATGGACGAAATATTTGAAATATGCGATGAGATATCGGTTCTTCGGGACGGAAACTTGGTTATGACAAAAAAGAGTGAAGATACGGATATGAACGAGCTGATCGCGGCCATGGTAGGACGTTCACTGGAGAATCGTTTTCCGCCGGTTGATAATACGCCTGGAGAAGCTGTTTTGTCTGTGCGCAATTTGTCCACAAAATTTGAACCTTATCTGCAAGACATTACTTTTGATGTAAAAAAAGGGGAGATATTTGGACTGTATGGACTGGTGGGAGCCGGCCGGACAGAGCTTCTCGAAACGATATTTGGCGTGCGGACCAGGGCGGCCGGACGTGTTTATTTTAATGGTGAGCTAATGAATTTCAATAGCGCAAAAGATGCCATGGATCATGGTTTTGCCATGATTACAGAAGAGCGAAAAGCAAATGGTCTTTTCCTGAAAGGGAATCTTATCTTTAATACAACGATTGCCAATCTCAAACAATACAAATCAGGGATGGCGCTTTCGCATGCAAAAATGGTCAGAGCCACGTCAGAAGAGATTGATATTATGCATACCAAATGTATGGGACCGGAGGATATGATCTCGAATCTATCGGGCGGAAATCAACAGAAAGTGATCATGGGAAAATGGCTGGAACGCGATCCTGAGGTATTTATGATGGACGAACCTACCAGAGGAATAGACGTCGGTGCCAAGTATGAAATTTATGATCTGATTATAAATATGGCAAAGAGAGGAAAGACGATTATTGTTGTGTCTTCTGAGATGCCAGAGATTCTTGGTATCACGAACCGTATCGGGGTAATGTCAAATGGTCGGCTCTCAGGTATTGTAGATACAAAGGAGACAGATCAGGAAGAGCTTTTAAAACTCAGTGCAAAATACCTATAGTAA
>JAAVYC010000152.1 GCA_022790905.1 Lachnospiraceae bacterium
AGAAGAAGTGAAACTGGAAGAGCCGGAGCAATATGAGGTACTATTTTATGACTTGTTCTCGGAAATATGCAGTTATCTGGAACAGAAAGGGTTTTCTGTCGCATTCCATGTGATATGGACGGATTGCTTCCTTAGGATATCAACGGATTATGTGATACGAATCTTAGATAATGTAACCTCGAATATCGTGAAATATGCGGCTAAATCCGAACCGGTGAAGATTTCATCTGTAAAGGAATCCCATATGGTTGGTTTGATGTTTGAAAATAAAATCCGAGAACTGAAAGAAAAGGTGGAGAGTACTGGGATTGGGATACAGAATATAAAAAATATGATGAAACAGATGGGCGGAAAATGTATTATTGAAAGGGATAAGGATTTCTTTCGGATTATATTAAATTTTAAAATAACAAGCGCTTCGAGTTAACGCTTGATAAAATAAGAAAGGTGGAGTTGATAGACGAGGTGGTGCTATCCTATGGAGAATAGATTATTTAAGAAAATGTATTTCCTTTTATGTGAGATGAAGTTGTTTCCGAAGAATTGCTAATGTAAGATAAAGCGGAGCCTTTAAATTAAAAGAAGATATATCGACTGATACCTCTTTCTGTGATATGATAATGCTAATTATTATAGAACAGAAAGGGGTATTTTCGATGGAAGATACGTCTGGAAATAAAAAGCATATCAGTATTGGCATCTTAGCACATGTGGATGCGGGAAAGACAACCCTGTCAGAAGGGTTGTTATATGTGAGTGGGACTGTACGAAAAATGGGAAGGGTTGACAATCGGGATGCCTTCTTAGATATCTATGATTTAGAGCGAGAGAGAGGGATTACGATTTTTTCCAAACAGGCAGTATTTTCCCATAATGGGATAAAAATCACTTTGCTGGATACGCCGGGACACGTAGATTTTTCACCGGAGATGGAGCGTACACTTCAGGTGCTGGATTATGGAATTCTTGTGATCAGCGGGGCCGATGGAGTACAGGGACACACGAGAACGCTGTGGAGTCTTTTGAAAAAATATAGGATTCCCACGTTTTTGTTTGTCAACAAAATGGATCAGGGGGGAACGGATAGAGAGACGCTTTTAGCGGAATTAAAGCAAAACTTAGATGAATCTTGTATTGCCTTTGGCAGTGAACAAAATACAGAATTTTATGAAGAGGCGGCAGTTTGTGAAGAAGCAGCTCTGGAGGAATTTTTAGAAACCGGTACGATAAGAGAAGAGAGTTTAAAGAAAATGATTTCGGACCGAAAAATATTTCCCTGCTTTTTTGGTTCGGCGTTGCGTTTGGATGGGGTGGAAGCTTTTTTGGACGGGATCACGAAGTGGATGGTGGTCTCATCTTATCCAAAGGAATTTGCAGCAAGGGTTTTTAAAATTGCAAGAGATGCACAGGGGAATCGTCTGACCTATCTGAAAATTACAGGGGGCTCTCTGACGGTAAAGTCTATGTTAGGTGAAGAAAAGGTAAACCAAATCCGCATTTATTCCGGAGAAAAATTTGAGATGGTAAACGAGGTGCAGGCTGGAGAAATCTGTGCTGTGACAGGATTAAATGACAGCTATCCCGGAGAGGGATTTGGAGCTGAAAAAGGAAATGAGAGTGTTGTTTTGGAGCCGGTGCTCACCTATCAGGTTCAGCCGCAGCAGGGATGTGATCCGGCGGTCTTATTGCCAAAATTGCGTCAGTTAGAGGAGGAAGAACCACAGCTTCATATTGTCTGGGAAGAAGAATTGCAGGAAATCCGTGTTCAGGTCATGGGAGAAGTACAGCTTGAGATTTTAGAAAGTCTGATTTTAGAGCGTTTTGGAATCTCGGTAGAATTTGGACAAGGGAATATTTTATACAAAGAGACGATTGCGGATACGGTGGAGGGAGTCGGACATTTTGAGCCATTGCGCCATTATGCTGAGGTGCATCTGATTCTGGAGCCAGGTGAAATGGGAAGCGGTTTGCAATTTGCCACTGCGTGCAGTGAGGATTTGCTGGATCGAAATTGGCAGAGATTGATTTTGACGCATTTGCAGGAACGGGAACATCCGGGAGTATTGACTGGTTCAGCAATTACAGATATGAAGATTACGCTTGTCTCAGGAAGGGCACATTTAAAACACACAGAAGGCGGTGATTTCAGACAGGCAACCTATCGGGCGCTTCGTCAGGGATTAAAAGAGGCACAGTCGGTTTTATTAGAACCCTATTATGATTACCGTCTTGAGGTGCCAACAGATATGATTGGCAGGGCGATGAGCGATATCGAGAGAATGCACGGAAGTATGGAACCGCCGCAGACAGAGGGGGAACGCTCGTTACTGATTGGAACAGCGCCTGTAATTGCGATGCGGGATTACCAGAGAGAAGTGACGGCGTATACGAAAGGAGAGGGACATCTGTACTGTAATTTGAAGGGATATGCTCTCTGTCACAATGCAGATGAGGTGATTGCGGATATCGGATATGATTCCGAGCGTGACGCTGAGAATCCGACTGGTTCTGTATTTTGTGCTCACGGAGCAGGGTATCAGGTGCCTTGGGATCAAGTAAAACAGGCGATGCATATGCCAGGGGTATTAGAAGAGTCAAAAGAGAATAAGCGGGAATTAAAGTTGGAGAGAACGAATCTTCGTGTGGAAGAAGAGTGGATGGATACGGAAGAGGTAGACCGGATTATAGAGGGAATTTCGCGCACGAATCAAAAAGAAAAACAGGTTCGCAAAAAAAAGATCCCAGACGGATACAAATATACGGCGAGACATGTCGCGAAGCGGCCAAAAAAGCAGGAACCGAGAGAAGAATATCTATTGGTGGATGGTTACAATATCATTTTCGCATGGGAAGATTTAAAGGAGCTTGCAAAGGTAAGTATTGCCGGGGCAAGAGGAAAGCTGATGGATCTTTTGTGCAATTACCAGGGCGCAAAAGGCGCTCAGGTCATTCTTGTTTTTGATGCCTATCGCGTGGAAGGACATCAGACAGAGATTTTAGATTATCAAAATATTCATGTTGTCTACACAAAAGAAGCGGAGACGGCAGATCAGTATATTGAAAAATTTGCCCATGAGAATGCAAAAAAATATCAGGTCACCGTTGCGACCTCGGATGGATTGGAACAGATTATCATACGGGGACAGGGATGTGGGCTGCTCTCGGCAAAAGAATTGCGCGAAGAGATGAAAAGAGAAAATGAGAATCTGAAAGAAAATTATTCTCCGGCGGAAAAAAGAGTCACTACTTCATTGGGAGACATGCTGTAATTTCAGATTCAAATAAAGGGGGATATGATGGAAAATCGAAATTTAAACTGGGCAGTCTTGGGAACAGGCGTTATTGCAAATGAGATGGCGACAGCTCTTGGAAAAATGGGAAAAAAGCTATATGCAGTTGGAAACAGAACGCATTCCAAAGCAGTTGCATTTGCTGAAAAATACGGGGTGGAGAAAGTCTATGAACAGATCGAAGAAATGTTTCTAGATCCAAAAGTTGATATCGTATATATTACCAGTCCGCATAACACACATTATCAATTTATGAGACAGGCATTGGAACAGGGAAAACACCTTTTTGTAGAAAAATCAATCACTTTAAACAGCCGTGAACTCGACGAGATGATTGCACTTGCGGAAGAAAAAGGACTTGTATTAGCAGAAGCCATGACGATCTGGCATATGCCGCTTTATAAAAAATTGTGGGAGATTGTACAGAGCGGAACGCTTGGAAAAGTACAGATGATTACCATGAATTTTGGAAGCTTTAAAGAATACGATATGAAAAACCGCTTTTTTAACTTAGATTTAGCGGGCGGTGCATTGCTCGATATCGGTGTCTATGCGCTGAGTATTGTGCGGAGTTTTATGGAAGAAAAACCGGAACAAATTGTCAGTCAGATGAGACGTTCTCCGGCCGGTTCGGACGAGCAGACTTCTATTTTATTGATGAATTCTCTTGGACAGATGGCAACAGTAGCGCTTACCCTCCACTCCAAACAGCCAAAGAGAGCTATGATTAGCTGTGAGGGAGGCTATATTGAGATTATGGAATATCCAAGAGGAGACAGAGCCGTGATTGTCGATACCCTTTCGGGGGAAAAGAAAGAAGTTTTAGCCGGCGATACAAAAGAGGCTTTGATCTATGAGATGCAGGATATGGAGCGCGCGGTGGAGACGGGCGATCTCAGTGATATGAAGTTAATGTATACAAGGGATGTTATGGATATCATGACACGGCTTCGCAAGACGTGGAAACTTCAATATCCTGACGAGAAATGGTAGGATTCGTGATATAGAGGGATATAAAAATGGACAGAGATTATATTCTGCGCTTTTTACATGCACAGGCAAATGTCAATGGACATATTATAGGGGCGGCAGTTGGCTCTGGCATGACGGCAAAATATGCGGCTATGGGCGGTGCTGATTTTTTGTTAGCACTCAGTGCGGGAAAATACCGCGTGATGGGAAGGAGTTCTCATGCCAGCTATTTTTGCTATGGAAACAGCAATGATACAGTCATGGAGATGGGGACAAGAGAACTGCTGCCGATTATCCAAAACGTTCCGGTGCTGTTTGGTCTATTTGCGGCAGACCCAGGTGTTCATCTGTATGAGTATTTGAAAAAAATCCGGGAAAATGGATTTTCAGGTATCGTCAATTTTCCGACGATGGCTTTGATTGACGGAAAATTCAGGGAGGCCTTGGAAGAAGAGGGGAATACCTATGAGAAAGAAGTTGAGGCGATAAAACTTGCGCATTATCTGGGCCTTTTTACTGTGGCCTTTGCTACGACAAAAGAAGAGGCAAGGAAGATGTTAGAAGCGGGAGCAGATGTGATATGCGCGCATTTGGGTCTGACAAAAGGGGGAT
>JAAVYC010000153.1 GCA_022790905.1 Lachnospiraceae bacterium
AAGCAGGAACAAATATTTTATTTGCGCCGACTTTTACGGCCAATCGAATTAAATTAGAAGAATATGGATTAGAAAATAAATTAGAGGAAATGAATCGGGAATTGGTGGAGCTCTCTAGGCGGGCAGCCGGAGGAAAAGCATGGGTAGCCGGGGATTTGACGATGTGTGGAAAACAGCTCTATCCGATGGGAGAGATGCAGTTTGAAGAGCTTGTAAGAATCTATAAAGAACAGATTTGTGCCATTGAAAAGGCCGGAGTGGATCTCTATGTGGTAGAGACAATGATGAGTCTTCAAGAAAGCCGTGCGGCGTTGCTCGCCCTGAAAGAAACGACAGAAAAACCGGTTTTAGTCAGTATGACATATAATGAAGATGGTAGGACGCTCTATGGAACGGATCCTGTGACGGCGATGGTGGTGCTCCAAAGTCTCGGTGCTGATGCGGTCGGGCTGAACTGTTCCACAGGGCCGTCAAGTATGGTTCCTCTGATCAAAGAGATGGCGAAAGTGGCTCAGGTTCCAATCTTAGCAAAGCCAAATGCGGGAATGCCGGAATTGGAGGATGGCGTGACGGTTTATAAGATGGGACCGGAGGAATTTGCCGAGACAGCGAAGTCCCTTGTAGAAGCCGGCGCCTCAATTTTAGGGGGATGTTGTGGGACAACACCCGCCCACATCAGGGCTCTGGTAAATGCCGTTGGAACAATAGAGATTTCAAAATCGGTTGCAGAAAAAAAATGTGTTTTAACCTCAGAGCGGAAAACCGTGGAGATTGATCTGGACGGTTCTTTTTTTGTAGTTGGAGAGCGGATCAATCCGACTGGAAAGAAAAAATTACAAGCGGAATTGCGGGAAGGGAACTTAGATTTAGTGCGGACAATGGCGAGAGAACAGGAGGAAAACGGTGCAGCTGTCTTAGATATCAATATGGGAATGAATGGCATCGATGAAAAAGCGATGATGTTAGAAGCTGTTCAGGAAGTCGCCTCCATCGTAGACTGTCCTCTCTGTATTGATTCTAGCCATGTGGATATTATAGAAGAGGCGCTGCGCATCTATCCGGGGCGCGCTTTAATTAACTCAATTTCTCTGGAGAACGAAAAGTTTGAGAAGTTGATACCGATTGCAAAAAAATATGGAGCAATGTTTATTTTGCTCCCACTTTCCGATGCAGGGCTTCCAAAAGATGCAGAAGAGAAACATCAGATCATTCACACAATTTTAGAGGCAGGATTAGATGCGGGATTGAAAAAAGAAGATATTGTAGTGGATGGTCTTGTTGCAACTGTCGGGGCAAATTCCAACGCGGCGATGGAGTGTTTTGAAACGATCTCCTATTGTAAAAATGAATTGGGACTCGCTACGATCTGCGGTTTGTCTAATATCTCGTTTGGACTTCCGGAGAGAATCTATGTCAACACAGCCTTTTTGACCATGGCGATTGCAAAAGGGTTAACGATGGCAATTGCGAATCCGTCGCAGGAACTTTTAATGAATGCAGCATTTGCCTCGGACATGCTTTTAAATAAAAAAAATGGGGATTTACGTTATATCCAGCAGGTCAATCATATGCAAATGCAAAAAACGGAAATGCCAAAAGCGAGGGCAGAAAAACAGGGAGAAAAAAGATCACAAGTCTTTGAAACTGTGTTGCAGGGAAACAAGGGCAACATTTTAAAAGAAGTCGATGCTTTGCTCACAGAGGATATCGAACCGTCTGCGATTATTGATGAACATCTGATACCGGCTATCAATGAAGTGGGTATATTATTTGATAAAAAAGTCTATTTTCTTCCTCAGCTCATTTCTAGTGCACAGACAATGGAACAAGCGATCGCCTATTTAGAGCCGATGTTAGAACGAGGACGCGATAAAGAGCAAAAAGCGACGATCGTTATGGCCACGGTCGAGGGAGACATCCACGATATCGGAAAAAACCTTGTCGTTCTTATGCTCAAAAATTATGGTTACCGTGTCATTGATCTGGGAAAAGACGTGACAGCAGAACGGATTTTGGAGGCAGCGATTCGGGAAAAGGCGCAGATTATTGGACTCTCTGCCCTGATGACGACGACGATGATGCGTATGAAAGACGTCGTAGAGGTTGCAAAAGAAAAAGGTTACCCGGGGAAAATTATGATAGGGGGAGCTGCCATCACACCTGGATTTGCCGATGAGATTGGGGCAGACGGCTATTCGTCCGATGCGGCGGATTGTGTGAGATTGGTAGAACGACTGCTAGAAGGATAGGAGAGAAATATGAGAGTTGGAATGGGATATGATGTCCATAAACTAGTGTCAGATCGAGAGTTGATTCTTGGCGGAGTTCAGATTCCGCACAGTTTGGGATTACTTGGGCATTCTGATGCGGATGTGCTCGTCCATGCAATTATGGATGCACTTTTGGGAGCTGCGTCGCTTGGAGATATTGGGAAACATTTTCCGGATAGCGATGAACAATATAGAGGTATTTCAAGTATCAAATTATTGGCTCATGTAAGAGAACTTTTAGAAAAGGAACATTATGTGATAGAGAATATCGATGCGACGATTATTGCGCAAAGGCCAAAACTTCGTCCGCATATCGCCCAAATGGAAGAGAATATAGCGAAAACATTAAGAATCGAAAAAAATCAGATCAATGTCAAGGCGACGACAGAAGAGCGTCTTGGATTTACTGGAAGAGAAGAGGGCATTGCGGCTCAGGCAATCTGTTCTCTAATGGGAATCTATGAGGGAAGTTATGCGGTAGCGGACAGTGAGGCAGGATGTAAATGTGGGAAATCATGTAATCAGTGTTTGAGAGATTAGGGGCTAAAGGCTGAGAGATGGGATGTAATCGTATAAATAGGTTCGTAATCCATTGTAAAATTATTTTGCAGAAAATAGAGGGGTAGAAAGCTTAAGTTGTAAGCTTTTTGCCCTTGTTTTTCGTGTGTAAAAATTGGAAAATAAATAAAATGTGTTACTTTTTCCGCTCTTGATACGTGTTTAAGACAAAGGAGGTGAGACACATGGGTATCGAAAAGGACATAAGAGAAGCAGTCAAAAAATACAGTGATATGCTCTATAAAATCTGTATTGTCATCCTGTGCAATGAACAAGATGTCCAGGATGCGATTCAGGATACTTTTTGCCGGTACTTAGAAAAGAAACCGGAATTTCGGAATGAAGAACATGAGAAAGCATGGTTGATTCGGGTAGCTACTAACATCTCTCGTGATATGATACGGTTTAGAATCC
>JAAVYC010000154.1 GCA_022790905.1 Lachnospiraceae bacterium
AACAAGGAGGTAAAGTCCAATGGGAACCTAAAGCACAGCTACATAAAAACAAAATAGTAAAGATAGATAAATTTAGAAAAGGAGGTACGGTCCACCAAAAACAATTAGATAACAAAAATAAAAGAACGAAAAAAAGAAATACGAAAGAGAGGATCGTCCATTGGATAATGAAATTTGAACACACCATCTTTGAAGTAATAAGTCGAAGATGGTGTGTTCCTTTTATTTACGAGAAAAGTAAAACATAAGTTTTCATCATTTTTCTTGACATTTCACAAAACCTGCTATATATCTAGTGTAATAGGAGGTTTGTTATGTCTAAATTTTTTGCATTCCCAACACAAAATAGTTGGGAAGAAGATGTATTTCAACTTACCACAGCCGGGATTATTACCGTTGTAGGCATTATCGTTGCATTAATCGCAATTGCACTATTTATTCGCAGTCGTGAGGAATCCAAGAAAATATCCACAAAGCAGCTCGTTTTCTCCGCAGCTGCAATGGCACTTGGTACGGTCGCTTCTATGATTAAATTTCTAAAACTCCCGATGGGCGGATCTATCACTCTATTCAGTATGCTTTTTATCGTTTTGATCGGATACTGGTATGGTACAAAAGTAGGAATCATGACCGCCATTGCTTACGGTCTATTGCAGTTCGTCATAGAACCCGTTTTCTATTCCATCCCGCAGATGATTGTAGATTATCCTCTAGCATTTGGCGCGCTTGGTCTCTCTGGTTTTTTCCAGAACTCCAAACACGGGCTGATCAAAGGTTACATAGCTGGTGTGCTGGGACGTTATGTATTTGCTTTCCTTTCAGGGCTTTTATTTTTCGCAGCTTACGCACAGGGGAGCGGCATGAGCGCTCCGATTTATTCATTGGCGTACAACGGTTCCTATCTGTTGACAGAGGCAGTTGTCACACTGGTGGTCATTGCAATTCCTGCAGTGAATCATGCTCTAAAACATATTAAAAAAGTAGCATGTGAATAAATTTTACAACAAACTTTTATGGTAAAAAGATAGGAGATGCAGTCAAAACACATCCCCTATCTTTTTATAAGTCTTCTTTTAATTTTTTATAGATCTCTTCTGTTTTTTCATCCGTTTCCGCCGAAAAAATATAACATCCCTCTTCCGCATAAATCAAAATAAACGCGCTATTTTCAGGTCTTACATTGATTTTACAGTTTCCAAAACCTTCAACATTGTAGACTCCCCGCTGAATATTATCCAGCCCCATACCAGATACTCTGTCTCTCTCTGGCATATGATCTAATAACATTACATTCTGTATCACATCGCCATCCAGACTGTAATCGGTCTCTATCTGTCCCGCTTTTAAAGTCCCATTTTCGTAAGAGAGAGTAAGAGGCCTTGACTGCATATGTACCATATAAGCCCCAAATGCTAAAAATACCACTACCGCAAAAATAACACATCCCGCAAAAAATTTTCCCATAGGCCTTGCGTGATTAATGCAAATAGCAATTCCAAGTTTTTTCTCAGCGGCAAGCTCATCATCTTTCGGATTATAATAAAAAATCCCATGCTTCCACTGCGCATCAATCTCTTCTATTTCCGGAAACATCTCCATATAACGTTTTTCTTCTTTTAATGTTATCATTTCCCCGTTGGCAATCCAATATGGCAAATAGCTCAAAACAATTAACAAAATAAATGCGAACATCCAAAACAGAACGCGAACCGTCGTCCAATATGTCAATAATAAACTAAATGGCAACAACGCAAGCAGAACCCCTACCATGGTCAAAAAAGTACCATATTTTTTTCTGATTCTTCTTACTTCTTCATATTCCACTACCGTATTCGGTATTGTTACGCCAAAAATTTTATTTTCTTTTGGATCTTTTTCTTTTTGCATCATCCAAAATTGTACAACCAAGACTACATAATAACAAATCACAATAATGATTTCTGCATTCATCAAACTCCTCCTTCGTAAAGCAACAGGAATCATTCTTCCGCATTATGTTACTTTACAACAGCCCGTTCCTTTTCTTCAAATTCGGCCACTGCCACTTTAAGAAGTTCCCGAATTGGCAGTCCCTGAGGACAGTTGGCTTCGCACTGGCCACATCCGATGCAGTCAGATGCTTTATTGCCGTTTATTGTAAGAGATTCATGATAATAAATCTCCGTGCTCCATTTCCAGGAGGTAAAAGAGGTTTCGGCATTAAGACAAGCAAAGATATCCGGAATTAATATGTTCTTCGGACAACCTTCCACGCAGTACCGACAAGCGGTGCAGGCAATCATATCCTGTGCTTTAAATAGCTCTTTTACCTTAAAAACTGTCTCCATCTCTTTTTCGGAAAGTGGCTGATACTCCTTCATGGTAGCGACATTCTCTGCAATCTGCTCATAGGTGCTAGATCCGGAAAGAATCATTTCAACCCCCTCGAAATTACCAGGAAACCGCAAAGCGTAACTTGCCGGACTCTGGTCTCCGAGTTTTTTAAATTCCTCTGCAGCCGCTTCAGGAAGATGATTTACCAGACACCCTCCCCGTAAAGGTTCCATAATGAACACCGCTTTATTATGCTTTCGACATACATCATATACTTTCCTGCTCTCCACAGAAGCACTGTCATAGTCCACATAATTAAATTGGATCTGCACTACTTCGATCTCAGGATAGTCATTTAGGATCAACTCAAGCACATCCGCTTTATCGTGAAAAGAGATCCCAAAATGCCGTATTTTTCCCTCTTTTTTCAATTCAATGGCAGTATCATAAGCTCCCTGACTCTTGAATTTCTGATATCGCTGAAGATTCTGAGAATGCATAAGATAAAAATCAAAATAATCAACTCCACAGATTTCAAGTTGAGATTCAAACAGAGGACGTATGTCCTCCTTACAGTTAAAATATGCTCTGGAAAGCTTATTGCCTAAAACGTATTGATCCCGCGGATAACGGTCTGTCAGACATTCTTTGACAGCTCTCTCACTTGCTCCTCCGATGTAATTGTGAGAGGTATCAAAATAATTAAATCCATTTTTGAGGAAATGATCCACCATACGTTTGGTTTCCTCTATATCCACAACCCCTTCCTCGATAAGAGGCAACCTTAAAGTTCCAAACCCCATGATTCCTTTTAACTCAGGAAATACTGTACCCATATAATATCCTCCTCGTATCATAAGTTTATCATTAGACAAAACAACCTGTAGCTTTATAATACCATTCTAACCGATATTCCATGGTCTTCGCAAGGATTTTTTAAAACGCTAGATTCGCTACATCATAAGCTGTTTTGTTCCTCACTGTCCACATATAAATAAATTTCCTCTTATATAAAAATTGCATTACCGTAGATGTTGATTCCTCTGGAAAAAAGTAAGAAACTTATCGATTCCGAAAAGAAAGCATTTTTATCATTATTTTACATGATTTTTGATCAATATTGTTTAAAAAACAGTTATTGAAACGCATATCTTTCAGAAATTAGCACTCACCTGTTGACAGTGCTAATAGTTCATGATATAGCTTTACTTGTAAACAGCAAATCACCGTATCTTTGAGAGGTGATCTGCCAATACTAAACTCACAGAAAGCAATTCGGATTTTCCGATGATACTTTACAAAATTATAAAACAATCATATCATAGAAAGGAGTCTAACTTATGATGATGCCTAGTATTTTTGGAGAAAAATTATTTGATAACTGGATGGATTTTCCATTCA